>JBBQPW010000012.1:0-19826 GCA_038216845.1 Gaiellales bacterium
CGATCGACGTCACCTCGAATGCGAGCAGGTGGTCGGTGAGGAACGAGCGCCCAATCTCGGCCGGGCTGCCGAAGGACGGCCCGACGGCTGCGGAGTGGCTCAGCCGGCTGCTCTTCCACAGGAGCGCGACGAGCGTCTCGGCGAGCAGCGCGCCTCCAGCGACGACCGCGGCGGTGCGGAACAGCTTCGAGCCGCAGGCCCACGGTGCATCCGCCCGCCCGCCGAGGTAGGCGATCACGAACAGGAACATCACCATCACTGCTCCGGCGTACACGAGCACCTGCGCCGCCGCCACGAACTCTGCCGACGCCAGCAGGTAGAGCACTGCGAGCGAGGCGAGGTTCCCGATCAGCCCGAGTGCCGAGTAGAAGGGGTTCGTCAGCGTCACGACCGCAACGCCGGAGCCGAGGCACGCCGCCGCCGCTCCGATCCACACCATCCAGACAAGAACGTTGCCGACGCTTGCGATGTACAGCGTGCTCAAGGAACGATTCTCGTTCCATGAGCGTGGGGAAAGAGGTGCGGGGGAAACAGGGACGTTTCCCCCGCATGGCAGAGGTAGAAGAGGGCACGCGGGGGAAACATTGTTTCCCCCGCGACCGAGCCGAAGGCGTAGGTGCTCAAGCGTCGGTCCTGTAGGCGGGCAGCGGCGTGTCGAACAGCGCCGGATCCTGGATCGGCACGCGCTTGATCGGCTCGGCGAGGAGCATGTCCTTCGTGTAGATGAGGTCGTCGCGCGAGTACTCGGAGAGCTCGAACTCGTTGCCGAGGGTGATCGCGTCGAATGGGCAGGCGAGCTCGCAGTAGCCGCAGAAGATGCAGCGGCTGAGGTTGATCTCGTAGATGCGGGCGTAGCGCTCGCCGGCCGACACGCGGTTGTCGGCGGTGTTCTCGTCGGCAACGACGCGGATGCAGTCGGACGGGCACGCGGCGGCGCAGAGCGAGCAGCCGACGCATTTCTCGAGGCCGTTCTCGTAGCGCCAGAGGCGGTGGCGGCCCCGGAAGCGCGGGTACAGCGGCCGCTTGTACTCCGGGTACTGCTGCGTCAACGGTTTCTTGAACATCTGCCGGAACGTCACGGCGAAGCCCTTCAGCGTGCCGAGCGGCTGCGGCGTCACAGCGCTACCTCCGCCTTCGGCTCCGGTGCGTTCCCCCGCACCCCTTCGATGCAGTGTGGCTGCGTCACACTGCCACCACCAGGATCGCGGTGATGACGGCGTTGATCGTCGCCACCGGCAGCAGGACCTTCCAGCCGAAGCGCATCAGCTGGTCGTAGCGCAGTCGCGGCAGCGTCGCCCGCATCCAGATGAAGACGAAGATCAACGCGCCGAGCTTGAGCAGGAACCACACCGGCCCGTACGCCTGCAGCCACGGCCCTGGGATGTGCCAGCCGCCGAGGAACAGCGTCACCGCGAGCGCGGAGAGCGTGATCAGGTTGATGTACTCGGCCATCGTGAACAGGCCGAAGCGCATCCCGCCGTACTCGGTGTGGTACCCGGCGACGAGCTCCTGCTCGGCCTCGGGAAGGTCGAAGGGCGCGCGCGCCGTCTCCGCGGTTCCCGCAAGCATGAAGACGACGAAACCGACGAACTGGGGCACGACGTACGGCAGGTACCACCACTCGTGGTACTGGCGATCGACGATGTCGACAAGCGACAGCGAGCGCGACATGAGCACGACGCCGAGCACTGAGAGCGCGAGCGATACCTCGTACGAGACGAGCTGCGCGCAGGTGCGCATCGCGCCGAGCAGCGCGAACTTCGAGTCGGACGCCCACCCGCCGACGATGAAGCCGTAGATCCCGATCGAGCCGATGGCGAAAACGAGGATCAATGCGATCGGCACGTCTGCGACGTAACCGGTCACGTAGTAGTGGCCGATGTGCCAACCCGGGCCCCACGGGATGACCGAGAACGTCGAGAGCGCGGCAAACGCCGCAATGAACGGCGAGAAGATGTAGAGCACGTCGACCGCAGCGGCCGGGAAGAAGCTCTCCTTGCGCACGAGCTTCACGAGGTCGGCGATCGGCTGCAGCAGGCCGAACGGGCCAGCGCGGTTCGGGCCGTAGCGGAGCTGCATCCGGCCCATGATCTTGCGCTCGGCGAGCGTCAGATAGGCAAAGGACACGAGAACGAGGTTGATGATGACCGCCGCCTTGATCAGGCTGATCCACCACCGCTCGGTCACCGCTGTCAGAAGCAGCGAGGTCATGGCTTGGCGACTTCGATGGTCGGATGGAGGTCGGCCGCGTGCTCGTCCGCGATCCGCGCGATCCCCTCGGCGAGCCTCCGGTTGATCCGCGCGCGCAGCTCGACCGACGTGCCGTTCGAGCGGACGACGACCGTGTCTCCCGTCGCCACCTGGCGGCGCTCGGCGTCAGCGGCCGCCAGCTCGATCTCGCGCTCCGGGCGCTGGAACTGGAGCTCGCGCACACGTTCGACCTGCGGCCCCGAGAAGAGCGGGCGGTAGCGAACGAGCCGCAGCTCGCCGACGAAGTGGTCTTCGGCGGGCCGCGGGGGGACAGCCATCGGTAGAGCCTGACCGGGCGGGGGCGCCTCGTACGGCGTTCGCGGGGGAAGCTCCGCATGGTCGGCCGCGGTCGCCCCGTCGAAACAGCGGGCGGAGATCTCCTCGAAGAGGACGGACGCGTGCGGCGAGACGTCGACATCGAAGCGGCCTGCGAGCTTCGCGATCCACGCCAGTTCGTCCGGCACGGGCGGGACGACGGCGCGACGAAGTCGCTGGAGGCGCCCCTCGACGTTGAGCAGCGTCCCGTCGCGCTCGAGCGCAGCTGTCGCTGGCAGGACGAGATCGGCCCAGCCGCCCGCGAGTCCCTGGAACATGGTCACCGCGATCACGGCTTCGGCTCGCTCGGCAAGTGCGCGGACGCTCGGCGACGCGGCCGCATCGTCGCCGACGACCACGAGCAGGCCGATCGGCTCTGGATCGGACTCGTCCTCGTCAGCCGCCGCAGCCCAGGCGATTGCGACGCCGCGTCCGTTCGGCGTGGCCGCGAGGTGGAACGCGCCGCACCCGGGCTTCTCGTCGAAACCGAGCGAATGTGCCGCCTCGGCGACGCGCGCGCCACCTCCACCGCCAGGCCCGCACCAGATGAGAACCGCGCGATCAGACGCTCGCAGTCGCTTTCCGAGTGGGCTACCAGGCTCGGTGAGAGCGTGAAGTGCTGCGGCGGCGCCTCCCGGCGGCAGGTTGCCGGCGGCCCCTGTCGGCCCGTACACGATGACCTCGGTGCCGTTGCGCCGTGCCTTGCGCAACCAGAGATCGACGATCGGAACGCGGTCGACGACCTCGTCGTCGCCGACGACCACGATGATCTCGCCCGTGGCGATCCCGGAAAGCGGCAACCGGAAGGCATCGAGCGCGGACGAGGTCGACTCCGGCAGCACCGCCGAGTGCGCGCCGAGACCGCCGCGGAGCAGACGCCCGAGCGCATACGCCTGCTCGATCGTCTCCGACCCTGACAGCGCGGTCACGATTCGACCCTGCGCACCTCGCAGCAGCCTCTCCGCCTCGTCCAGTGCGTCGTCCCAGGAGATCGGCTCCAGGCCGATGCGATGGAGCCGGCGCAGCGGCTCGCGGATTCGGTCCGGCGCGTCGAGATGCGGCGTCGCATAGCGGCCTTTGTCGCAGAGCCACCCACCGTCGATCTCCGGGTGGTTGCGGGACAGAACGCGCTTCGCCTTGCCTTCTCGCGTCGTCACAGAGGTGTTACAGCCGACGGGGCAGAGGCCGCAGACGGTCGGGATCTGCTGGATGTCCCACGGGCGCGCCTCGAAGCGGTACTGCGTCGAGGTGAGCGCGCCCACCGGGCAGAGTTCCACGACGTTCCCCGAGAACGGCGCGCGGTACGGATCCTCGCCGAAGGTCGTGATCATCGACTGGTTGCCGCGGTTCCGCGCGACGAGTTGCCCGTCCTCGGCGACAGCCTCCGAGAAGCGAGTGCAGCGGTAGCAGAGGATGCAGCGTTCACGGTCGAGCGCGATCAGCGGCGACACGGGAATCGGCTTGTCGAACGTGACCTTCGGGAAGGTCATCCGGGTCACGCCAGGCCCGTAGCGGAACGTCAGATCTTGCAGCGGGCACTCGCCGCCCTTGTCGCACACAGGGCAGTCGAGGGGATGGTTGACGAGGATGAACTCGAGCGTCGCGTTCTGACCGTCGGCGGCTTTCGCCGAGGTCGCTGCCGTCTTGATGACCATCCCGTCCTGCGCGGTCAGCGTGCAACCGGCCTGGAGCTTCGGCAGCCCTTCGATCTCGACGAGGCACATCCGGCACGCGCCGACCGGTGGGCCGAGCCGCGGCTCGTAACAGAAGACGGGGATCTCGACGCCGGCGGCGGCAGCCGTCTCGACGAGACCGGTTCCCTTCGGCACCTCCACTTCGCGTCCGTCGACGCTCAATCGGACAAGCTCGGTCGTCACTGTCCGGACCCCACCTTGTGACGGATCGTCACAAGCCTCGTGAGGCCAGGCGCTGGGCCGAAACCGGCCTTGTGACGGATCGTCACAAGGTTCACGCGGGCACTGCTTTATGGGCGATGTGGCCATGCACGGCGACGGGTGCGAGAACCGCCTCGAGCGACGACGAGCCGCCGAGCGGGCAGCCGGCGTGGTCGATGTGCGCCTGGAACTCGTCGCGGAACTTGTCCACGTAGCTGGCCACGGCGATCGCGTCGGAGTCGCCGAGCGGGCACAGGCACTTGCCGAGGATCCGGTCGCAGACGTCGAGCAGCAGGTCGAGGTCGGCCTGCGCCGCTCGGCCATCCTCGATCTTCTGCAGGATCTGCGTCAGCCAGTGCGTTCCCACGCGGCACGGCGTGCACTTGCCGCACGACTCGTGCTCGTAGAACTGCGAGACGCGGATGCCGAGCTGCACCATGCAGCAGCGGTCGTCGATCGCGATCACCGCAGCCGAGCCGATTGCCGTGCCGAGCGAGGTGAGCGAGTCGAAGTCGAGCGTCGCCTGCTCGACCTCGTCGGGCGTCATGACGACCGTCGACGAGCCGCCGGGGATTACGGCCTTGAGCTTCCGCCCGCCAGGGATCCCGCCGCCGACCTCGTAGATCAGATCCTTCAGCGGGAACCCGTGCGGCAACTCGTAGTTGCCGCCGTTCACGACGTTGCCAGAGAGCGAGAACACGCGCGTGCCGGTCGAGTTGGCGACGCCGAGCGTCGAGTATTCCGCACCGCCCATCTCCAGGACGGAGGTCGCGGTCGTGATCGACTCGACGTTGTTCACCGCGGTCGGGGCCGCGTAGAGACCGGCGATTGCGGGGAAGGGCGGCTTCGTGCGCGGCTGGCCGCGGCGGCCTTCGAGCGACTCGAGCAGCGCGGTTTCCTCGCCGCAGATGTACGCGCCGGCGCCGCGGTGCAGCACGATCGTCACGTCCCCGAGCAGCTTCGCCCTGTGGAGTGCGGTGAGCGCGTCGCGCAGAACCTCGAACTCCTGCTCGTACTCACCGCGGATGTAGATGAAGACGTGCTTCGACTGGATCGCGTAGGCCGCGATCAGGCAGCCCTCGAGGAAGCGGAACGGGACGCGCAGCATGATCTCGCGGTCCTTGAACGTCCCCGGCTCGGATTCGTCCGCGTTGACCACGAGATAGTGCGGCTTGGCGATCTGCTCGGGCTTCGGCACGAAGCTCCACTTTCGACCGGTTGGGAAGAACGCGCCACCTCGGCCACGCAGCTGCGACACGTTCAGCTCCTCGATCACCTCGTCCGGCGTCATGGCGCGCGCCTTCGCGAGCCCCGCGAAGCCGCCGGTCGCCTCGTACTGGGCGATGTCGGTGACCGCGCCGCCGTCCGTGCCGGCGAAGACGACCTCAGGCGTTGCCATCGGAGCCTTTCTCCCGCAGCTCGGCGACCAGCGCGGGGACATCAGCCGCCGTGACCCGCAGCCGGTGGCGGTTGTTGACGGCGACGATCGTCGCCCAGCCGCAGCCGCCGAGGCACTCGACGGTACGCAGCGTGAAGCGGCCGTCGGGCGAGGTCTCGCCCGCGTGCAGGAGAAGTTCGCGCTCGAACGCCTCGACCACCCTCTGTGCGCCGGCAAGCCCGCACGAGATGTTCGTGCAGACCTCGACCACCGTCTCACCGACCGGCGCCAGCCGGAACATGTCGTAGAAGGATGCGATCGAGAGGCAGTACGCAGGCGTCAGGTCGAGAGCGTCTGCGACCTCGCGGAACGCATCGGGCGGCAGCCACCCGCCGTGCTCTACCTGCGCCAGCTGGAGCGCCGGCATCACGGCCGACAGCTCGTCGGGGTAGCGCTTGCGAATCTTCTGGATCTCTTCGTACAGCGCGCTTGTCCTCACGTTCACGGGGCACCTCTCCCGGTGTCGGGCCGGAGGGGACAGTATGGAAATACGGCCCCGGAGCGACCGGCGCCGCGAGAGATGTCAGCCGGTCGCGGAGCCCGGCTCTGCCCGGCGCAGAGAGCGGCGGCCGAGGGCGTGCGGGTCATCGGTCCACTTCCCCCATCACGCCGTCGAGGGAGCCGACGATCGCGATCAAATCGGCCACGGCGGCGTCGGTCATGCAGGTCGCGGTCGCCTCGAGCGCGACGAAGCTCGGTGCGCGGAACTTGACGCGCCACGGCTTCGGCCCACCGTCCGAAACGAGGTAGCAGCCGAGCTCGCCACGAGGCGACTCGACCGTGAGGTAGATCTCGCCCTCGGGAACGGTGTACCCCTCGGTGACAATCTTGAAGTGGTGGATCAGCGACTCCATCGAGGTGTGAAGCTCGTGTCGCGGCGGTAGGACGACCTTGCGGTCGTCGGCGATCCACGGCTCTCCTTCCATCTGCTCGAGCCGGTCGAGGCACTGGCTGATGATGCGCACCGACTGCCGCATCTCGTCCATGTGCACCCGATAGCGGTCGTAGACGTCGCCGCCAGGGTAGACAGGAACCTCGAAGTCGACCTCGTCGTAGAAGAGGTACGGCATGTCCCGCCGGAGGTCCCAGTCGACGCTCGACGCTCTCAGCACCGGGCCGGACTGCCCGAGCGCGATCGCGTCGTCGGCCGACAGCAGCCCGACTCCGACCGTCCGCTCCAGCCAGATCTTGTTCGAGTCGAGGATCGTCTCGTAGTCGTCGATCCCCTTCGTCATCTGCTTGCAGAAGTTGCGGGCGACGGCGTAGAAGCCAGGCGGGATGTCCTCGGCGAGCCCGCCTGCCTGGAAATAGCGCGTGTGCATGCGCGTGCCGCCGACCATCTCGGTCAGCAGCACGATCTCCTCGCGCTCGCGGAATGCGTACCAGAGCATCGAGATCGCGCCGATCTCGAGCGCCGAGGTGCCGAGCCAGATCAGGTGCGAGTGCAGCCGGTTCAACTCGCCGAGGCACATCCGCATCCAGGTCGCCTTGCGCGGAATCGGAATCTCCAAGAGCTTCTCCACCGCGAGCACGAACGCAAGCCCGTTGTACTGGTACGAGACGTAGTCGATCCGCTCCGGATACGTCATGCACTTCCACCAGGTCTTCTGCTCCATCGTCTTCTCGAAGCCCGTGTGGAGGTAGCCGATGATCGCGTTGATGCCCGCGATCGCCTCGCCGTCAAGGTCGACGACGAGCCGCAGCACGCCGTGGGTCGAGGGGTGGTTCGGCCCGAAGTTGACGGTGAGGATGTCGTCGAGGTCGTGCTTCGCCGGATCGACCCGTAGCACGGTCGGGATCGGCGAAGGAATCCTCGTGCCCTCGTAGATCGGCTTGCCCGCCCGGGTGGAGTCGACGACGGCCATCACTCTTCTCCGGAGAAGCGCACCGGCTCGCCGCCGATCGGGTAGTCCTTGCGCAGCGGATGACCTTCCCAGTCGTCGTCCATCAGGATGCGCGCGAGGTTCGGGTGGCCGCGAAAGCGGATGCCGTACATGTCGAAGGCCTCGCGCTCATGCCAGTCGGCTGTCGGCCACACCGAGACGACGGAGTCGACGTCCTCGCCGTCGTCGAGCCACACCTGCACGCGGACGCGCTGCGGCGCGGTTGACATCGCCAGAAGGTGGTAGCTGACCGAGAAGCGCTTGGGCTTCGGATCGGGGACGCGCGCGAGCCCCTGCGAGCCCGGCGAGTGCATGTCGCGGCCGCCTGAGGTGCCGATGTAGCCGGCGACACCGACCTTCCCCCAGCCGAGGTAATCCGCGGGGGACAGGTCCGAGAGGAACGTGAACCCTTCCTCGTCGCGGAGGTGCACGCACGCCTCTAGGAGACGAGCCGGGTCGACGACAAGCGTCTCCTCGCCGTACGTCTCCCTCGTCTCGATCACCCCGGGAACCGCTTCGTGGCTCACTACTCCGCTACTCCGCGGATCTGGTACGCGGGCGGGATGCCGGCCTTGATCTTCTCGTGCAGGCGGACGATCCCCTCGAGCAGCGCCTCGGGCCTCGGTGGGCAGCCCGGCACATGGACATCAACGGGGACGACCTTGTCGACCCCCTGCAGCACGGTGTAGTTGTTGAACATCCCGCCGGAGCTCGCGCAGGCGCCCATCGCGATCACCCACTTCGGCTCGAGCATCTGGTCGTACACCTGTCGCAGCGGGCCGGCCATCTTGTGCGTCACACGCCCGGAGACGATCAGCAGGTCGGCCTGGCGCGGCGAGGAGCTGAACTTCTCCATCCCGAAGCGGGCAACATCGTGGTGGGAGCCGACGATCGAGATCATCTCCATCGCGCAACACGCGAGACCGAACGTGTCCGGCCAGACCGAGTTGGACTGCATCCAGGCCACCGCCTTCGCAACGGTGGTCAGGCCGAGCGCGTCCTCGATGTTCGCGATCTCCTCCTCGAACACGCCCGGGCCACGTGTGGGCCAGAGGACGCGCTCGGAGTTGAGCCCGGCCCGCGCGAGCGGCCGGTCGCTGATCAGCGGCAGCGGGCGGTCTAGTGCCATTCGAGCGCGCCTTTCCGCCAGATGTAGACGTACGCGACGACGAGGATCGCTACGAACCCGAGGAACTCGATCAGCCCGAACCAGCCGAGTGCGTTCAACTGGATCGCGAGTGGGTACAGGAACACGATCTCGATGTCGAAAAGGATGAACAGCATCGCCGTCAGGTAGAAGCTGACGGTGAAGCGGCGATGTTGGCTAGGCGGGCCGGTGGAGACGCCGGACTCGAACGGGATCATCCGCTGGCGCGTCCTCCCGGTCGGGCGCGTGGCAAAGATGAAGGAGAAGGCGATCATCGAAGCCGGGATCACTGCCGCGAAGAACCCGTAGATGAGAAAGGGCAACCAGTTCGCAAGCATGCGTTTCTCTCTCCCAGCCGTGGAGGTCCGCCGAAACCTACCACCTGGGCGAGAGGCGCACGAAGCCAAGGGAAAACCGAATGTTCAAGCGTGAAACAGCTGTTACAAAGTCTGCCGGCCGACCTGAGGCTGCGCCAGTCGGCTACGATCAACCCATGGAGATTGCCGAGCGCCCTACCGAGACGCCGATCACGCTCACGCCTCTCGCCGCCGCGAAGGTCAAAGAGTTGATGGCGGAGGAGCCGGATGCAGAGAGCCTCGTGCTCCGCATCGCGATCCAGGGTGGCGGGTGCTCAGGATTCCAGTACGGGCTCGGTTTCGACAACGGCGCCGCGGATGGTGACCAGGAGTTCGAGCTCGAGGGTGTTCGCGTCGTCGTCGATCCGCACAGCGTCCCGTACCTCCAGGGCGCGACGGTCGACTTCCTGACGGGGCTCCAGGAGTCGGGCTTCAAGATTGAGAACCCGAACGCCGTCTCCTCGTGCGGCTGCGGCCACTCCTTCCAGGTGGAAGAGGGCGAGGCGATGCCGGAAGGCACCCACGCCGGCGGCTGCGGCGACGGCTGCTCGCACTAGCTCGCGTCCGCTCAGCCGAGCAGCTGATCGACCGAGTTTAGCCCGTCGTTCTATATTGGGCGTGTGGGCCGTGGATGCGTGATGGCAGCAGCTCTTGGCGGACTGTTGCTCATCGTGACCGCGTCGGCGGGCGGTGCTCCGTCTCGGCTCTACACGGTCGCTGCTACGGAGACGTGTCTCAAGAGTCTTCCCAATGCGATTGGGGGATTGCCGCCGGCGACTCCGCCCTCTCCACCGGCGCCCTTCGTCTATCGGTTCCCGCCAGGCCGTTTTCAGTTGCCGGTAGAGGGGCAGGTTGGCGCGTGGTACGGGCGGGGGAAGGGCGACTACGCGGGGGTCATTCTCAGCTTCTTCAAGAGCATTCCGACTGCGCAGACGTACTTCAAGTCGCTAGGCGCGGGCGCTCGCGTCCGCAACGTTCTTTTAAACTGGGGCTACGCATCCGTCTCACGGGGATGGCAAGACACTGTGCGAAGTTGCCTGCGACCAGCAACTCCCGGCAGGACTCCGACGCCGACGGGATCGACGCCACGAGCCCGTATCGCGACCTTCGCGGGCTCATGGGGAGGACACACCCGGCGGCTATGGATCACCTCAGGGGGCCGAGGGCTCGAAATCACAGACGATGGCTGCTGCCACCACGTGTACCGCATGTCCTTCCAGGTCATTTCCGTGAGCGGCACGCTGACAAGAGCTACCGCTGCCTACCGGGCGACGTCGTTCAATCGCTACGACTCGAGTTTTCGGAGCAGGCTTCATGCGGGTCGAATCGGGAAGCCTCTTCTGAGGAACGGGATCGTTACGAATACGCAGACCAGGGTCTTCTTCTGCAGTGACCCGGCCTGGTGGGCTACCGGCGTCTGCGGGGCCTAGTGGTACCACTGGCCCCAACCGTCGACGCTTGTAACGCAGTTTTCGATGCTGGGGTCGGACTCGATCCTCTAGGTTCTGGGCATGGCCGATCGCCCTCTCCGCGTCGCCGTCATCGGCTCCGGCCCGGCCGGTTTCTATGCCGCTGACGCGCTGCTGAAGAGCGACGACCCGGTCTGTGAGGTCGACATGTTCGATCGCCTGCCGACCCCCTGGGGTCTTGTCCGGCTCGGTGTTGCGCCTGATCACCCGAACATCAAGGCGGTGTCGCGGGCCTTCGAGCGGATCGCCGAACGGCCCGGGTTCCGCTTCTTCGGCAACGTCGAGGTCGGGCGAGATCTGACTCACGCTGATCTGAGCCGACTCTACGACGCGGTCGTCTATGCGGTCGGCGCTCAAACCGATCGGAGAATCGGGATCCCCGGAGAGGACCTCCCAGGCTCGTGGCCCGCGACGGCATTCGTCGCCTGGTACAACGGCCACCCCGACTTCCAGGAGCTCGACTTCGACCTCTCCGGCGAGCGGGCCGTTGTGGTCGGCAACGGGAACGTCGCCGTCGACGTCGCGCGGATGCTCGCGCTCACGGCCGACGAGCTCGCACCCACGGACACCACGGATGCGGCAATCGCGGCGATCGTGGGCTCGGGGCTTCGCGATATCGTGATGCTCGGCCGCCGCGGCCCGGTGCAAGCGGCCTTCACGACACCGGAGTTGCAGGAGCTGGGTGAGCTCGCGGGCGCCGATGTCGTCGTCGATCCGGCCGATCTCGAGCTCGATCCGGCGAGCGAGGCGGAGCTGGAAGCCGGAACGGCGATCCCGAGGCGCAACCTCGAGCTCCTGCGCGAGTACGCGACGCGCGAGCTCTCGGGAAAGCCGCGAACGGTGCGGCTGCGCTTCCGTGTCTCGCCGGTTGCGGTTCTCGGCGACGGGAAGGTCGAGGCGGTAGAGGTCGTGCGCAACACGCTCGTCGTCGACGACTCGGGCTACGTTCGAGCCGTAGCTACGGAGGAGCGCGAGGAGATTCCCTGCGGCATCGTCTTCCGCAGCGTCGGCTACCGCGGCGTTGCCCTGCCGGAGGTGCCGTTCGACGAGCGACGCGCGACGATCGCAAATCGCGACGGCAGGGTGCTCGACGATGCCGGCAGCCACGTGCCCGGGGTCTACTGCACCGGCTGGATCAAGCGTGGGCCGAGCGGCGTGATCGGGACGAACAAGAAGGATGCGACAGAGACCGTCGAGCACCTGCTCGCGGATGCCCGCGCAGGTCTCCTTCCTACGGGGAACGGTGGGAATGTCGAGGAGTTGCTCGGTGCCGAATTCGTCCCATACTCGGGTTGGCAGGCGATCGATGCCGCGGAGCGTGCGCGCGGCGAAGCGCAGGGTCGTCCACGCGTGAAGCTCTCTGGTTGGGACGAGCTGCTCGCGACAGCGCACGGCTAGACTCGAAGCCGTGGCCGTAGACAAGCTCTGGGGAGGGGAGACCGACAAGGCAATCGCCAATTTCCCGGTCTCCGGTGAGCCGATTCCAGTCGCCGTAGCTCATTGGCTCGGCAGGATCAAGGCTGCCGCAGCGCGTGTGAACGCCGATCTCGGCTTGCTCGACGGCGACCTTGCGGCGCGGATCGCCGCCGCCGCGGATCGCGTCGCGGCCGGCGAGTTCGACGATCAGTTCCCGATCGACGTCTTCCAGACCGGGTCGGGGACGAGCTCCAATACGAACGCAAATGAGGTGATCACGTCGCTCGCCGGTGAGGGCGTCCACCCGAACGACCATGTCAACATGGGCCAGTCGTCGAACGACGTCTTCCCGTCGGCCGTCCACCTCGCAGCGCTCGACTCTGCCGTCAACGAACTCCTGCCTGCGCTCGGGCAGCTCGCCGGCTCGTTGGCGGCGAAGGCGCGCGAGTTCGACGACGTCGTCAAGTCCGGCCGTACACATCTCATGGACGCTGTCCCGGTCACGCTCGGCCAGGAGTTCGCGGGCTACGCCGCGCAGGCCCGCCAGGGGGTCGCGCGTGTGCAGGACGCCTTGCCGCGCCTCGGTCAGATTCCGCTCGGCGGGACAGCCGTCGGCACCGGTCTGAACACCCATCCGGAGTTTGCTGCGCGGGTGCGCGAGCTGTTGCACGCCGACACCGGACTGCCCATCTCGGCTCCCGCCGACCCGTTCGAGAGTCAGGCAGCGCGTGACGGTCTCGTCGAGATGTCAGGTGCGTTGAAGGTCGTCGCCGTCTCGCTGACGAAGGTCGCGAACGACCTGCGTCTGATGGGCTCAGGCCCGCGCGCGGGTCTCGCGGAGATCTCCCTGCCAGAGCTGCAGAAGGGCTCGTCGATCATGCCGGGAAAGGTCAATCCGGTGATCCCCGAGGTGGTGACGCAGGTCGCCGCGCAGGTGATCGGCAACGATACGGCGATCACGGTCGGCGGCCTGCAGGGGCACTTCGAGCTCAACGTCTTCGTGCCCCTGCTGGCCCGCAACCTGCTCCAGTCGATCGCGCTTCTGTCGAGCGCCGCTCGCCTGCTGGCGGAGAAGTGCGTCGACGGGATCGAGGCGAACCGCGAGCAGTGCGAGCGCTACGCCGAGCTGACGCTCTCGGCCGCGACAGCCCTGAACCCGTTCATCGGCTACGACAAGGCGACCGAGATCGTGAAGGCAGCGGCAGCCGGCGGTGGCTCGCTGCGTGAGGTGGCGCGCGGCGCCGGGGTCGAGGAGAGCATCCTCGACGAGGCGCTCGACTTCCATCGCATGGCCAAGCCGCACGAGTGAGCCGCACGAAACGGGCGCCGCATCTAACCCGCTTCGAGGGTTGACACCCGCTGCCCGGTAGGTAGCCTCGAGGGTTGTGTATCCAGCCGGGGCCCTACTGGTCGTTGGCAAGGGATCAAAGGGGAGAGTTCATGATTGAAGGCTCAAGGAGACGCCGACGTCTGCGTCCAGTCACGCTTCTCGGAGTGCTGGCCGCCGTCGTCGTCGCAGGATTTACGGCAACAGCGCTACGAGCGGCAGACATCAGCACGCTCGAGATCAACCCGGCAGTCGCCGCGCTCGAGGCGCACGACTCCGACGTTCCGAGCTCGCCGAGCGCGTCGAATGCACCGAAGATTGCACCCGGCCACGACGGAACCAAGATCGCGCGCTCCAACCCCGGATTTGCCGGTTGGGCTGGGCTGAACTTCGAAGACCAACGGTCGGCCGACGGTGGCAACCAGTTCAGCCTCGAACCACCGGACCAGGGGCTCTGCGTCGGCAACGGCATCGTCCTCGAGGCCGTCAACACCGTGATGGCGATGTACTCCACCACGGGGGCGAAGCTGACCGGGAACCAGGCGCTCAACCCGTTCTTCTTCAACGGGCAGCACGAGATCGACCGCACGCCAGGGGCCACTGAGCCGTTCGGAACGTTCACGAGCGACCCGAAGTGCTACTACGACCCGGCTCTCGGTCGGTTCTTTCTGACGCTCCTGACAATCGATCAGGATCCGGCTACGGGTGCCTTCACGGGCCGGACGGATCTTCGAATCGCGGTCAGCAAGGACAGCAGCCCGGCCATCAAGGCGGACGGCCTGTTCGATGCCAGCGACTGGTACTTCTACAGCGTCGATACGACGAACGACGGGCAGAACGGCACGCCGAATCACAATTGCGCCCCGCCTGCCGACGTGACAGGTCTCGACCGCCCGAACTCGTGTCTCGGCGACCAGCCGCTGATCGGGGCCGACAAGTACGGCTTCTTCGTCACGACGAACGAGTTTGAGCTGTTCGGTGACGGATTCAACGGAGCCCAGGTCTACGCGTTCGACAAGGCCGCGCTGGCCATGGGCGTCCTTCGCTTCCAGCTGCTCGGTGGGACGCCGATCCCGCTCGAGGAGGGGCCTGCCTACTCCTTGCAGCCGGCCACGTCGCCGACGCCTGTGTGGGACGAGAGCAACAACGGCACCGAGTACATGATGTCGGCGCTCGAGTTCGACGGGACGTTCGACAACCGGATCGCCGTCTGGGCGTTCACGAACACGAAATCGCTCCAGACGACGCCTGCTGTGAGCTACACCCACAAGACGCTGTCGTCGATCCACTACGGCGCCCCCGCGCCTGCGACGCAGAAGAAGGGCCCAATCGCGCTCGGCGCTGCTTTGGGCGAGCCGGAGAACCTGCTCAACTCGAACGACGATCGTATGAACCAGGTCGTCTATGCCGGAGGCAAGCTTTGGTCCGGCCTCAACACCGTGATCGGGACCGACAACGGCGCTAGCAACCAGACGAACCGTGTCGGGATCGCGTACTTCATTGTGGCGCCGTCAGCGAGCGGTGGAAACGCAGATGGCACGATCGTCAAGCAAGGCTATGTCTCTGCCAAGAACAACGACAACGTCATGTTCCCTTCGATCGGCGTCAACGCCGCGGGCAAGGGCGTGATGACGTTCACGCTGTCGGGTCAGCACTACTTCCCGAGCTCGGCATACGTGCCGATCGACGCGACGAACGGCGCTGGCGACCTCCATGTGGCCCGCGCGGGAGTCGTGCCCGCCGACGGATTTACGGGCTATGCCGCGTTCGGCGGTAACGGGGTCGAGCGCTGGGGCGACTACTCGGCGGCAGTCGCTGACGCGAGCGGGAACGTCTGGCTCGCGTCCGAATGGATCCCGGGGAGCCTCTTCCCGAGGCTCGCGAACTGGGGCACGTTCATCAGCAAGGTTCAACCCTAGGAATGCCACATGAGATGGGGCCGGCGAGGCCGGCCCCATCTCGCAAATCTCTAACACCGCCGCGGGACACTGACATGGTGAGAATGTTGCTGGTGGTGTCGGTCGCGGTAGCCCTCGTGTCCACAGCCGTAGGGCCTGCTGCGAACGGTCCGTCGCTTCGACCCACCGGCTTTGCGCCGCTTATCGTTGCGGGCCAAGGATTTGCGCCGGGTGAGAAGGTGACCGTCACCGTCTACGGTGGCGCGCGTCACGCGCTCGAGGTGGTCGCCGGTACGACCGGCGGCTTCAAGGCCCGCTTCTCGTTCGTCCAGCCACGCTGCACAGCCTGGCTCCTCCGTGCGCTCGGCTCGCACAGTGGCCCCGTGGCCTACCGGCACCCGCTCGGGCAGTGCAGGCCGCCGGTCGCGGCCGGCAGCGCACCCCCTGCCCGAGGCACGGGGGTGACCGGCGTCGTTCGCCGCGGGCCGATCACGCCGGTCTGCACGGTGGAGGTTCCGTGCAACGGCCCTGCGGCCATGGTTGAGGTCGACCTCGTGCAGGATTGCTCGGTCGTCTCCCGGGTGACCACGGGCGCAGATGGTCGCTTCTACGTGCTCGCTGTCCCGAGCGATTACGTTGTTCGGGCCGCCGGTCGCAGGCTCTTGCCTCGCCGGGCGCGCGTGCGCGCGGGTCGCTTCGTCGAGGTCGACTTCCTGATCGACACCGGCATCCGCTAGCGCCCTACCCGGCGTCGCTTGACATTTTCGCCTGGTCAACGAGGATGCACACGTTGATCGACCGCAGGGAGGGAAATTGCGGTCCATGAGTCCGAATAAGGGGAGAGCATGAGCAGACGTCGGATTGCCGGCCCGATCGCCGCCGTTGGGGGAATTGTCGCGATCGCGTTCGCGCTTGTCTTCGCAACCAACGAGCGGTTGCGAGAGCACATCCTTCACGAGCAGCACAGGGATTCACTCGCCGAGTTCTCGAAGGAACACAGCAGTGTTGTCAAGTGGCATCTGAACAGCCACGCGCAGGCGCTCGCGATCATCCGCGAGAAGTCCGACAAGGGCGGCGAGGCCGGTGCCGAGAGCTCGAGTGGCCCTGCCCAGGAGTCGTATGCGGACCGGGCGTTTCCGGCCACGAGAATTGCGTTCGCACAGCAGCAGCACGCCCGGGCTTCCTGGAAGGGCGTCGACAGCATCGGGCACGGCTCTCCGACCAACAATTGGTTGGAGCTCGGACCCAAGACGCCTATCGTCGCCGCGCCGGCCACCTACACCGGTCGCGAGACGACGATTTCAGGGCGTGTGACGGCGCTTGCCGCTTCGCCCGGCTGTCGAACCGGTCGCGCCTGCCGCCTGTTCGTCGGCGCTGCCGGCGGCGGGGTGTGGACGTCGGACGACGCGCTGCGGCATCGAGTCGCTTGGCGCTCGATCGGTAACGGGATTCCTTCCAATGCGATCGGCTCGATCTACATCGACCCAACCGATCCCACCGCCCGGACGCTGTACGTCGGGACGGGAGAGCCGAACGGCTCGAGCGACTCAGAAGCGGGCGTCGGCCTCTACAAGACGACGAACGGCGGACACTCGTGGACTCTCGTTCCCGGCAGCATCGCCGCCGCGAAGGATCGTTCGATCTCGGGAATCGTCGTCGACCCTGCTGACGCGCAGCACATCTGGATCGGGACTGCTGTGGCCCGCCACGGTTCGTCGTCGGTCAACGGCGGTCGGTTCACCCCCGCCGGCGCACCCGATGTCGGCCTGTACGAGTCAACCGATGGCGGCCAGACCTTCTCGCTTGCGTTCAGCCGGCCGAGTGATCCGGTCGATCCCACGACCGCAAACGGCGGCGACTTCTTCCGCGGCGGCGTGTCCAAACTGGAATGGGACGGCCTCTCTAGCCGCGTCTACTTCTCGATCTTCGACTACGGGCTGTACCGTCAGGACGGCTCGGGAGGCTTCGAGCGGGTGTTCATCACTCCGTGCGACGGCTTCGGGCCGTGCTCGGCGCCGGCTCGCACCGAGTTCTCGCTGGCGCCGCTGTCAAACGGCAAGCTGCGCATCTACCTCGGGGACTGGGACGGCAACTTCGGCGCCGGCGTGCTGTGGCGGACCGACGACGCAAACGTTCCAGCAGCTCAGCTCACGGATGAGGGGACCGGCGACAACACCGTCGGTTGGACGTTCCTGTCCGATCCGAACCCGGGAACCCCGGGTTTTTCCTCGTTCAACTACTGCGGCGGGCAGTGCTCGTACGACATGCCCGTCTTCTCGCCGCCGGGTCAGCCGGACGTCGTCTACATCGGCGGGCAGATGCAGTACGACGAGATCTTCACTGCAACCCCGCCGTCAAACGGGCGTTCCGTCCAGCGGTCCGGCGACGCCGGCGTCGACTTCACGGACATGACGAACGACACCCAGAGCCCTCCGCTCGGTATGCACCCCGACCAGCACGCGATGGCGTTCGGCCCGAACGGCGTCGCCTTCTTCGGGTCTGACGGCGGCGTCGTTCGCACGAACGGGCAGTTCGCCGACGCGTCCGGCCTGTGTGCGGGCCGTGGTATCTCGGGAGCGGATCTCACCGACTGCCAGATGTGGCTCTCGGCGATCCCGACCCGGATCGACTCACTCAACGACGGTCTTGCGACGCTCCAGTTCCAGAGCGTCTCGGTCAACCCGAGCGAGCCGCTTACCGATCTGATCGGCGGGACGCAGGACAACGGCACGTGGGTCTTCGGCGGCCGGAGCCACGGACGTCCGAAGGGAACCTGGTTCGAGTCGGTCGGCGGGGACGGTGGCCAGTCCGGCATCGACGTCGGCGCCGACCTGATCCGGATCCATTCGTACTTCGGTCCGCAGCATGACGTGAACTTCAACGGCAACGACCCGCTCGGTTGGGACTGGGTCGGCGATCCGTTCAACGAAGCCGCGTCGTTCTACGTGCCTCTGGTCACCGACCCGGTCGCCAGCGGGACGATCTTCGACGGGCTCCAGCACGTCTGGCGGACGACCGACAACGGTGGCAGTCGGGTATTCCTCGACCAGTACTGCAACGAGTTCTTCGGCGACTACGCGAACCGGCCGGCACCATGTGGTGACTGGGAGCCGATCGGTCAGGACCTGAGCGGAACCGCGTTCGGGAGCGACAAGGGTGGGACTGCTCCGACGAGCAACTACGTCGTCGCACTTGCCCGCTCGGGACTCGACCGGTCCACGCTCTGGACGGCGACGCGCCGCGGTCGCGTGTTCGTCTCGACGAACGCGGACGCCGCCGCCGGAAGCGTCGTCTTCGACCGGATCGATACGGCGTCGGAGCCGACACGCTTCGTCAGCGGGATCACGATCGATCCTGCCGACAAGAACCATGCGTGGATCTCGTACTCCGGCTACGACGCATACGCGACGGTGGCAGGAACGGCAACCGGTCACGTCTTCGAGGTGCGATACAACCCGGTGACCCATTCCGCGACGTGGAGCGGGGACCTCGCCGGCAACCTCGGAGATCAGCCGATCACGTCGATCGCCTACATCGGCGGGTCAGGTGATCTCTATGTCGGAACCGACTTCGGTGTCGCGGTGCTGAAGAACGGAGCAGCGCAATGGGTACCTGCGGGAGGAAACCTACCCCCTGTTGCGGTCTACGGACTAACGCTCGCGCAAGGCGGGCGACTGCTGTACGCAGCGACGCACGGTCGCGGCATCTGGCGGCTCGAACTGCGTCGTCAATAGATCTCAACCCTGTGGCGGGGGTCGGCCCGACCGATCCCCGCCACGTTCCTCACCGTTTCCTAACCGTGGGCGACGATACTTCGGAGCATGAGGCGACCGTTCTTGGGCTTGTGTGCCGGCTCCGTCGCACTCCTGCTCTCGGGCGCGTCAGCGGCGGCACCGGCGCCCACCGCTACCCGACCCGCAATACGCGCGGTTCCGGGCACGTCGTTGACGGTTCGCGGCACCGGATTCGTACCCAGGGAGGTCGTGACCCTCACTCTCTACACCGCAAGCGTGGCGCGCACGACCAAGACCGCCGCCTCCGTCCGCGGAACATTCACGGCGCGCTTCGTCTACGCGCCTTCTCGATGCCCGATCTGGCGGATCAAGGCGATTGGCAAGCGGAGCGGAACGGTATGGCTGCGCAGCCCGATCCTCGAATGTGCATCCGCGGATCGCACTCCGCAATGATCGGATGCTCTCAGTACGCAACCGCGCCAAGGCCGGTGTCGGCCGCGTGCTTCTGCTCGTCCGCGCGGTAGCTCGAGCGTACGAGCGGTCCTGCGAAGACGGAACCGAAGCCGAGCGCCTCGCCCTGCTCGCGCAGCCAGCGGAACTCGTCGGGATGAACCCAGCGGTCGATCAGCGCGTGGTCGCGCGACGGCTGGAGGTACTGGCCGATCGTGACCACGTCGACGCCGTGCGCGCGAAGGTCG
>JBBQPW010000013.1:0-18995 GCA_038216845.1 Gaiellales bacterium
CTACTGGGCCTTACCGGCAGCCGCCTTCGCCTTCTTGAGCGAGTTCTGCGCGATGTAGCGCTCGACCAGCTCGCGTGACTCGTCGTCGCGGATCTGCTTCGGCGGCGACTTCATCAGGTAGCTGGACGGCGCCTCGAGCGCGCCCGAAATGCCGTTGTTGAGGGCGAGCTTCGCGAGCCGGACGGCGTCGATGACGATGCCGGCCGAGTTCGGCGAGTCCCATACCTCCATCTTCAGCTCGATGTTCAGCGGCACGTCGCCGAAGGCTGAGCCCTCCATGCGGATGTACGCCCACTTGCGATCGGTGAGCCACGGCACGAAGTCCGACGGCCCGACGTGGACGTTGTCCGCACCGATGTCGTAGTCGAGCATCGACGTGACGGCGTTCGTCTTCGAGATCTTTTTCGACTCCAGGCGGTCACGCTCGAGCATGTTGCGGAAGTCGGAGTTGCCGCCGACGTTGAGCTGCATCGTGCGGTCGAGGTGGACGCCGCGATCGCCGAACAGCGTCGTCAGCATGCGATGCGTGATCGTCGCGCCGACCTGCGACTTGATGTCGTCGCCGATGATCGGCACGCCGGCCTGCTCGAAGCGCTTCTGCCAGTACGGCTCACGCGCGATGAACACGGGCATGCAGTTCACCATTGCCACGCCCGCACTGAGGATCTGCTCCGTGTACCACTTCGTCGCCTCCTCGGAGCCGACGGGGAGGTAGTTGACGACGACGTCGGCGCCGGTCTCCTTGAGGATCCCGACCACGTCTGCCGTCTCGCCAGGTGCCTTCTCGACGATCTGCGAGAGGTACTTGCCGATGCCGTCATGGGTCATGCCGCGCGCGACCTTGATTCCCGTCTTCGGCACGTCGGAGAACTTGATGGTGTCGTTGGGGTGGGCCCAGATCGCATCGGCCAGGTCGACGCCGACCTTGCCCTTGACGACGTCGAACGCGGCCACGAACTCGATATCCGAGATGTGGTACCCGCCGAGGTCGACGTGCATTAGACCCGGGACACTCTTCTCCGGGCTCGCGTCCTTGTAGTACTCGACACCCTGGAGCAGGGAGTTGGCGCAGTTGCCGACGCCGATGATCGCGACGCGCACCTTCTCCTTCGAGCGGGTGCTGCCAGTCTTCGAGCCGTTGGTAGCGGCCATGGGTTCCTTTCCGCGGCCGCTGCGGGGTGCTGCGGCTCGTCTGCTGTTGCTTTCGAATGGGATACCGAGCCCGTCTGCGAGCGCGGCGAGAATCACGTCGTTCGTGTTCGTGCCGAGGCGTGCTGCCTCGACCTGGATCGAATGCTTGAGCTCCTCGGGCATGCGGAGCAGGACGACCGGGCTCGAACCGGGAAGCGGGCTCTTGCGCCCGGTCGGTCGGTAGGTGACGCCAAAGGATTCTGCTAGCAGTCCGACTGCGACATCGTTGAGAGAAGCATCGCGCCGAGCCGTTTCGCGGACGAGAGCCTGCTTCAGGGAGTGGGGCGCCCGTACCAGGACGCCCTTCCGTTGAGATCTGCTAGCAGTCAAAGTGCTAGCACTCTATCGGGCTTCGTCGACTTGGGTCAACCCCGACCCGCCCACAGGCAAGGTTAGGCATCAAGACATCATTGGAGTTATGCTTTGACGCATGCGAACGACTCTGACGATCGACGACGACGTTGCCGCCAGGCTCGAGCGGCTACGAGGTAACGGCAGGACGTTCAAGAAGCTCGTCAACGAGGCGCTGCGGGCCGGGCTGGACGAACTCGAGGGGCGCAAGTCGCGGCCCCGCCGCACATATACGACGCCAATGGATCTCGGTGCGTTTCTGGTTCCAAACGTTGACGACGTCTGGGGTGTGCTGGAAGCGGTCGACGGGCCAGACCCCGGTTGATCCTCGTCGATGCGAACCTGCTTGTGTACGCGGCGACAGTCCAGGCGCCCCAGCATCGGCAAGCGCGCGACTGGCTCGAAGGGCGACTTGCGAGCCGCGAACGGGTCGGTCTTCCGTGGGAGAGCCTCGTCGCATTCGTCAGGATCGCGACGAACGTGCGCATAAACGCCCGAGCGGCCCGTCCGTCGGAAGCCTGGCGTCAGGTGGAGACCTGGCTCGACGCACCGCCTGTGTGGATTCCGCAGCCGACAGATCGCCATCGCGAGAGCCTGGGAACGCTCCTCGCCCTCACAGGATCAGCTGGGGTCGACGTCCACGATGCGCACCTGGCTGCGCTCGCTCAGCAGCATGGCCTGACGATCTGCAGCGCAGACTCGGATTTCGCGAAGTTCCCGGGGCTGCGGTGGGAGAACCCGCTCACAGCCGGCTGATGGGCATGGCTCGGTGCCAGGTCCTGCTCTCGCGATGTCGGATCGCAAGACCTGGCACTGTTGGCTAATGTCGGATCGCAAGACCTGGCACTGTTGGCTAGCGCACTAGTAGGGAAGCTGCGCGAGGAAGCGGGGGTTCCGGATCGCGCGTCGGTAGATGGCGAGTGAGCCTGGCTTCGACTGGAGCTCGTAGATGTCGCTGCCGCCGCTCCAGCCCTTGTTGAAGTAGACGAGCCCGATCATGCGGGGGTGGCTCGAGATCCACGTGAACATCCGGCTCGCGAATGTCGTGTCGTCCTCGCCCTTGAGGCCCCACTCGGCGACGAGGAACGGCTTTGCGTAGGCGTAGAGGGTGTCCATGCCTTGCCACGACGGTTCGGCGCTGTCCGAGTACATGTCGTCGGCGACGATGTCGACATACCCCGGCCCCGGCCAGTAGGCGGCCGGCCCGTTTGCGTCGATGAACGGCGTCCCGTGGCCCTGCGGGTTCCAGATGATCGCGACCTTTCCCGACGGCTCGATGTCCCGGCCCCCTCGTAGCGGCGGCTGCCCGGCTGCGCGGAGCTTCCGGTTGATCGCGGTGACCGGGCCACCGCGCAGGATCAACGCGATCCGGCGGAAGGCCCGGACGAACTGGGGCGTCGCGTACCTGGGGCCGCGCTGGCGGCCGGACAGATCGAACGCGCACCAGGCGTTCCACTCGCCGTTCATCTCCGGGAGGATCCGCACCCAGACGTCCTTGCCAACCCCGTTCAGGGTGCCGGCGAGTGTGACGTAGCGGGCGTCCTCGGCACCACGCGCGATGTCGGCCGGCGCGAACGACGACGACAGGGAGAGGACCGGGAGGCGCCCTTCCGCATGTTCGTTCGCAACGAGCTGGGCGACGTTCTCCCTCCAGTTGGCGAACATCACATGCAGCGCATGGTGCTTCCCGGTCAGGCGGTCGAAGCCCGCAGGGTCGGGGCCGACAACACCGAGCAACAGCTTGCCGGGCGGTGGCTCGCCGAACCGTCCTGCCATGCGCTCGTGAATCGCTCTGACGCGTGCCACCACTACCGGTTGCCACCGCGGTCGATGCCGCTGCGACCGCGGCGACCACGACCACGAGAACTCGTAAGTAGCGAGTGGTCAGATATCTCCCGCTCATTGCCTGGCTCATCTTGCCCCTGAGAACTTCATCAGGAATCCATCCTCGAAGAACGCTCTCCCTTTCCCGGCGGAGCGATATGCGCCTGGCGTCGTCGGGAAGGCGTCCTTGGCGCTGGAGCCAGCGACGTAGATGCCCCCGCCCGCGTCGAGACCTATGCGGCCGCCGCCTGCCACACCCAGGTACGTCGAGTACGCGAGCCTGGAGCCCGATCGATCGAGCTTCGTCAAGAAGGCGCCTCCTGATATCCCACCCAACTTGCCCGGCGGACCGAACCGAAAGGCATCCTTCGTCGTCGGAAACGGCGAGCAGGCGAAGCCGGTCACCCACGCGTTTCGGGCGCGGTCGATCGCGATGCCGTTGACTGCCGTTCGTCCGTCGTTGCAGCCGCCGAGAAGGGTGGCGTAGGTAACGCGCGTGCCAGTCCGGTTCAGCTTGGCAACAAACCCGTCCGGAGAGGAGACGATGCCAGCGGTTGGGCTTGTGTCGAATGATCCCCTCGTCGTCGGGAAGTCCACGGAGTCAGTCTCGCCAGCAACGTAGGCGTTCCCGTCCCGGTCGACGGCCAAGTCGAAGACGTCGTCGAAGCTGTGCCCCCCGAGGAAGGTGCCGTACAGAATCCGCGAGCCGGAAGGATCGAGCTTTGCGACGAACGCGTCGTATGAAGGGCGGCCGCCCCCCTGCGCGGGCCGCGCACCACAGGCGCAGCGCTTTTGGGCGGCACCCGGCGTCGCCGGGAAGTTCGTCGATGTGGTCTCGCCGGCGACGTAAGCGTTCCCCGCCCGATCGATCTCGATTTCTTCGCCCGTGTCCTCCATGCTGCCGCCGAGCAGGCTCGAGTACAGCAGACGGGAGCCCGACGGATCGAGCTTCGCGACGAACCCGTCGGACCGCCCGTTCCTCTTCCGGTCGAGCGCGCGCGCCGTTGTCGGGAAATCTGCTGACAGTGTAAAGCCCGCCACATACGCATTTCCTGCGTCGTCGATTGTCAGGCTGCGGATCACGTCGTTGCCGGAGCCTCCGAGAACGGTCGAATAGAGAAGCTGGGAACCGGTCGGGTCGATCTTGGCGACGAACCCGTCGGACAGCCTGTTCTTCGTCGAGTCGAATGCTCCGGCCGTCGTCGGGAACTTCGCCGAACCCGTGGAGCCCGCCACGTAGACGTTTCCAGCGGCATCGACTGCGATGCCGCGCGGGAAGTCGTCGCTGAGACCGCCGAGCCATGTTGCCCAGACGAGCGTGGAGCCTGACGGGTTGTATTTCGCAACGAGGACATCGTCACCTCGACCGTTGAGGGCATTGACAGGCTGGCCAGCGCAGGTGTCGAACGTCCCCTTGGTTCTGGGTCGGCCGCACGGAGGAGTCCCTTGATTGACTGCCGCCACGGCGACGTAGGTGCTGCCGTCATTGCCGATCGCCAGCCTCTGCTCGTCGCTGCCTCCCAAGGCGAAGGTCGAGTAGACGAGCGCCGGTCCAGTTCTGGCCACAGCCTCGGCCTCGGCGCCTCCGGCGGTTGCGGCGGATCCGACGGGACCCGCCGCGCTGGTCAGAGACGCGGCCGTCGCGAGCACGGCTGTGCACACCACGATCGTCGGTCGTCTCATCATGTCCTCCGTTCCTGTCGTGTCTCTAGGTCAGGGTTTGACTGGTGTAGCCCCAGGCGAAGTGCTTCGAGCCCTTTCGACAGTCGCCGGGAGTTCCGCCGGCCACATCGATCGCGGAGTAGCACTTCCAGCCGGCGGGGCCGCGGATCGCGCCTCGGGGCCGACTCTTGTAGTTCGGCTTGGCGAGCTTGATCGCCCAGGTTCTGGCGAAGGAGCACTGGATCCCAACCGCAAGCACTTTCCACTGGGTGCCCTTCACACCGGCGACCACATCCTCCCACTAGGTTCCCGCAAAGGTGCCGCAGGCCTGTTGAGTGACGGCGAGAGACGCCGTCGCGCGGACGGTTCCGGCGGCGAGCGCCACGGCAGCGGCAATGATTCCGACGCCCAGCATCAGTCTCGATCGTGTCATCGTGCCCTCCATTCGGGTCGGATTGAGTTCTTCTTGTCGATGACTCTGGCTACCCGCGCCCACGTGCGATCGGGTGTTTGCGTGCGCGCGTCGAGAACTTCGACAGCTCGGCGATCAGCGACCTCAGCTCACCGGCGCGCGCCGGGTCCCGCAGCGGCGCGATCAAGACAGGCCCGACTGCCGAGGCCACCTTCTGTTCGAGGACGAGCGTGCTCAGGCGTTGCAGGTCGGCGCTGCCGACCCCGAGCCTGCCCATCGGCGTGCGCAGAGTTCCGGCGAGGCCGCGGGACCTCGCCGACGCGATGAACGCGGAGACCTCGGCGGGCCTCGATCGTGCCGTCGAGGTCCAGGAGCTTGGTGACTGCAGCGACTCCGAACACGCAGGCGAGGGTGAGTCCGGCCAGGAGGCTCGCGCCTCCGGCAACGGCGGTGCTCAGCATCGCCCGACCGCCTTGGTGAGCACCATCGTCTTACCGGCGGCGAGCACACGGGCGGTCACCTTGAGGTGCTTCGGCAGACCGGCCCCTCCGATCCGCGCCTTGAACGGTGCCTTCTTGTCGATCGAGACACCGTGGCCGTTGACGAGGAAGGTGACCGACTTGATGCCGGTGAGTGAACCCGGGCGCACTGTCGCGACGAGCGTCTTGCCGGAGCACGCGACCGCGAGTGTCGGCTTCACCGCAGCCGGTGGTGGTGGCGGCGGGGCGCTGCCCACGAGCTCGAGGTCGATGTTGTCGAAGTAGCCGTCGTTGTACGTGCCGTCGGCCCGCGTCGATGTCAGCACCACCTTGATCTTCGTCGTGCCCTTCGGGACCGAGGAGGTGGTCGAGCGCAGGACGAGCGTTGACTTGCTCTGCCTGTCCGCCAGCGTCACAGGGCCGACCCGAGCAGTTCCGAGTTGGGCGTCGGTCGCGCTGAGGAACGTCGCGTCGACCATTCCCGCGTCCTTCTGGCTCGCATAACCACCGAGATAGGCGGAGAGCTTCGCCTGCACGCCGCCCGCATCGATGTCGGGTGCTGCAGCACTGACGTCGATGGTCTGCTCCGCAGTCGAGAGCGGTGCGCTCCTGCCCCCGGAGAAGAAGTTGGTCCCTCCACCGATCTGTGCCGCAAAGGCGGTTGTCAGAAAGTCCGGTGTGCCGTACTTGATCGACGTGAAGGTGCCTGTCGTCGTCCAGCCTTGCGGGATGACTGTCGTGTAGGAGTTGCTGGCGCCCTGGTCGGCCTCGCCGCCTGGGTTCTGGATGAGATTGCCGGCCGGCAGCGAGTTCGACCTGGCCGCGAGCGGGCCGGCTCCGAGCAATGCGGCAATCGTTGCGGTGATGATCGCCAGCGCGCCGACACTTAGTCGGAGGCGCGTGGCTTTCGTCGAAACTGTGCGTGTCCTCATGTCGTGCCCCTTTCGTTGCGTGTCGGGTGTCGCGTGGCCTCGCGGGGGCGGCATCGGCGCAACACCGGCGCCGCCCCGCGAGGACACGCACCTCGACCGTAGGGAGCCGGCCGCCTGCCGTCATCGTGGAGTTGCGCCACGCTTGTCGACTCCACGAAGATGAGCCATGGCTCGAGGCGCAATCCTGGAAGGACGTGACGAGGAGTTGGCCATTGTTGCGACAGCTCTCGCGGAGAGACGTCCATGTGCCCTGGTCGGCGAGTCCGGTATCGGCAAGACCACTATTCTCCGGGCGGCAATCGCCTCGTCCGGGCTGCGACCGACCGAGACGGGCGGATTGGCAACGCTTCGCTGGGTGCCGCGCTTCGTCCTGGCGCGCGCACTGGGGCGAACCGAGCTGGCCGGTGACCTGGAAGGAGCAGCGAGCCTCGTCGAGCGGGCGGTTGGTGACGGGGTTCTGCTGTTCGACGACGTCCAGTGGGCAGATCTCGAAAGCGTTCGGGCGCTTCCGTATCTCGTTGGTCGCATCCCGCTGCTCGCCGCGATCCGCCGCGACGACCCCGATGCCGAGGCGGCGGTAGAGGCGCTCGAAGGAGCCGGATTCGATCTCGTCGAGCTCGGGGAGCTCGAGGAGGACGCGTGCGTGCGCCTGGTTGAGTCCGAGCGGCCCGATTTACCGGCGTCGGTCGTAACGCGCATCGTCCGCGGCGGGGGCGGGAACCCTCTCTTGCTCCGCGAGCTGGCTTTGGCGGGAGAGCCGTCCGTGAGCTTTCGGCGCGCGGTGGCGGGCCGTCTCCGCTCGCTGTCCGACATCGGCCTTGACGCCGTTGCGCTTCTCGGTCTCGCGGAGCATGCGCTCGAAGACGACGGGGCGGCCGAGTACGGGGAGGCGGTGGAGCGCGGATTCTGCGAGAGGGTGGGTACGGCCGTCCAGCTTCGTCACGGGCTGATCGGCGAGGTTGCCGTGGAACAGCTTGACGTCGCTCGCAAGGTAACCCTGCATGCGCGCCTCGCGCGACTGGTCAGTGACCCGGCCGAAGTGGCCCACCATTTCTCACTTGCGGGTGATCGCGTGTCGGCGCACGGCGTTGCGCTCGACGCGGCGGAGGAGGCAGACGTCTTGGGGATCCGAGCGGCGCTGCTCGGGCTCGCCGCCGCGAACGCCGATGGAGGAGAGGCTGACGTGCTTCGGCTGCGGGCGGCCGAAGCGCTGTGCGAGGCCGGCGACTTCCGCGGTGTCGAATCCGCGCTGAACGGCCTCGAGACGAAAGACCCGGAGCTTCGGGCGCTCGCGGCGTTGTTCCGGTCGCGGGCACTCTGGGATGCCGGCGACGACGAGAGCTACCGTCGCGAGATCGAAGATGCACTCGAAGCGGTCACCGGCTGCGGCTCCAAGGTCGAGGCGCGCGTCCGGATCGAGTCTGTGCGGCTGCCCTTGATTCTCGACAACGACCCTGTGGCTGCGCTCGAGCAGGCGGACGCCGCAGTTGCCCTGGCTCGTGAGGCAGGCGTCGACGAGCACCGGGCGCTGAACATGCTCGGCGTCGCTCACTACCTGCTCGAGGGTGAGAACTGGGAGGGGCCGTTCACGGACGCGATCCGCGTGGCGCGCGAACAGGGGGACGGACTCACCGAGCTCTACGCCGCAAACAACCTGGTCTCTGCGCACGAGAGCGCGGGCGATCCGCGTCGCGGTCGGGAGATTGCGGCCACCGCCTCTGCGCGGGCAGTCGAGCTCGGCCTCGTCTCTGTCCGGCGGCAACTCGACGCGTCAGCTATCAACCTGGACCTCCACGCCGGCCACTACGAGCGCGTGATCGATCAGGGTGAGGCGCTGCTCGCCGAGCTCGTCGAGCAGCGGACGATCGATCAGATCGTCTTGACCCTCGGGCTCGCGTACGTCGACACGGGACGATTCAAACGTGCGGTCGAGCTTGCGAATCGGCTCGAGGCGACAACGGGCGATCGGCTCGGGTCGGCGCGGCCCGGCTGGCTGCGGGCTGAGTTGGAATTATGGGCCGGTCGGCCCCTCGTTGCAGTCGAGGCAGCCGATGCGTTTCTCGCGCTTCCGGACCTCGCCGACGATATCCGCCTGCTGGTGCACGTCCCCCGGGCTTGGGCGTTGTCCGTTCTCGGGCGTGACGGCGCCACCGAGCTCCCGGAATCGCACGTCCGGTTGACGGTGCCGATCGCGATGGAGATCACTGCTCTCCAGCTCCTGTCCGGAGGCGAGCCGGCGGACGCTGCGGGCCGCTTTCTCGAGGCGGCTGAACGGTTCACCGGCCTCCACCTCCGGGGAGAGCTGCGAACGCGCTACGCCGCGGGCGAGGCGCTACGGCGGGCGGGAGAAGGCGAACGCGCTCGCGAGATCCTGCTCGATGCGGAACGCGAAGCCGAGTCCCACGGCATGCAGCCACTCCTCGCGTGGATCCACCGCTCCCTCCGCCTGCTCGGGGAACGGCGAGCCGCGCCGCGTGGAACGGGCGACCTCCTCACGCCGAGGGAGCGAGAGCTTCTGGTTCTCGTCGGCGAAGGGCTCTCCAACCCCGAGATCGCTCGGCGTCTCGGCCTCTCGCGTCGCACCGTCGAGACGGAGCTGCGGTCTGCTTCAGGGAAGCTCGGGGCATCCTCACGCGCGCAGGCCGCCGTCCTCGCCGCTCCCGGTTGAGACCGCTGGTCGTCATCGAGGGCTCACCCTCCGCAGTCGCAGAGGCTCTTGCCGACGCGCGTCACGATGGCCACGTTCTGTGCACTGGCTTCGGCGGGCGCAGTGGCACGGTCTGCTGCGGAGAGGTCGCCGACGCGCGCTCCGCGGAGGAGGCATTGGTCGCGGCCGTTGGCGGAGCGGGGCTGATCGTTCGCCTCACCGCCCCTCGCGAGGTCACCGACAGGTTCCTCGACGACCTGCGGCGGCTCGGGCCGGTCGACCATCGGCTCGGGGAGCGGGATTCAGTCCGGCTGACCTCCGACCAGCGGGCGTTGCTCGATCTGCTTGCAGACGGCGTAACACTCGGACGGGCGGCCGCTCGGCTCGGCCTTTCGCGTCGGACCGCCGACCGACGGCTAGCAGGGGCGCGGCAGGCTCTTGGCTCGGCGACGACGGCGGAAGCGCTCGTCGCGTATTCGAGCCGGGCGCGCTAGCCCTGCTCGCGCAGCTGCTTCCGCACGAACAGCACGCGCTGTAGGACGGTGACCCACGCGCTCGCCGCCAGCACGTAGATCGCCCACGGCAGGGCGCCCCACGGCGCGAGGACGAGCCCGGCCGCAATGATCACGACCCGTTCTGCCCGTGACGAGATGCCGACGTCGCCGCGCAGCCCGAGTGCTTCCGCCCGTGCGCGTGTGTACGAGACGAGGAACGAGCCGGCGACCGCTGCGAACGTGGCACCGAGCGCGAACTCGTGGCCATGCCTGATCAGAACGAGGCCGATCGCGCCGAGCATCGCGGCCTCGCCCATCCGGTCGGTTGTCGAGTCGACGAAGGCGCCGAACGGCGTCGCCTTGTCGCCGGCTCGTGCAAGTGCGCCGTCCAGGATGTCCAGGATCGACCCGACGATGAAGGCAACGGCGCCGAGCCAGAAGAACAGCAGTTGGTGCCTGTCCTCGAAGTAGACGAGCACGGATGCCCCGAGGCAGAGTGAGACACCGGTGGCGGTCAGCTGGTTCGGTGTGAGACGTGTCTCCGCGAGACCGGACATCGCCCGCGACGCGAGTCCCCGGGCGCCGGTGGTGTAGCCGTCTTTGAGCCTCTCGAGCGCCGTGCTCATCGGAAGCGCGCAACCAGCCAACGCCAGTGCACACCTGCGCCGACGATCCCGGCCAGCAGCACGCCGGCGGCGACATCGAGCCAGTAGTGGTTGCCGGTCGACATCACCGTGAACCAGACCCACGGCGCCCACAGGAGCCAGGCGACCTTGGCGATTCGACTCCGGCAGACGTACGCCATCGTCAGCCCGACGATGATCGCATCCATCGAGTGCAGGCTCGGCATTGCGGCGTACTGGTTCGTGACGTGGAAAAGGAACCCGCTCCCCTGGTTGACGCGGGCGTGGAGCGCCAGGGTGTCGGTGAAGCCGCTTGCAGGAAAGAAGCGGGGCGGCGCCGTCGGCACGACGAGGTAGAAGACGAGCCCCACGAGGTTCGCGATCACGAGGGTGTTGCGGAGGTCGTAGAAGCGCTCGTGGTAGCGGAAGTAGACCCAGAGGAGCGCGATACCGACGACCGCGAACTGCGATAGCCAGTAGGTGTACGTCGTGAGGTCGATCAGCAGACCGTGGCCTTCGACGACTCGCTGGAACGACGGTTCGACAAGCGTGTGCAGCCGTTCCTCGGTCGCGATGATCCACTTGCCGTCCGTGAACGCCTTCGTGACGTTCTGGTCGGCGTGTCCGCGCACGACCTGGTACACAACGTAGAACCCCAGCCAGATCGCGATCTGGAGGAAGAGATGCGCCCAGCCGCGAGGCAGGCGCCGACTCACCGAGGCGGCATAGCTCGTCATCGGAACCAGGGGATTCTACAGTCGCTGTCGCTGGTCCCTAGCCGCCGATGTAGCTCATCTCCACCTTCGGCAGCGCCTCGGTTCCCTGGTTGCGCAGCTCGGAGTATCGATCCACCCGGCGATTCCAGACAGCGCCGATCGCCTCGCCGAGCTCGCTGTCGTCGGCCCCCGAGCGAACGAGCGCGCGCAGGTCGTGACCGGCGGCGGCGAACAGACAGGTGTACAGGCGTCCCTCTGCCGAGATGCGCGCCCGCGTGCAATCGCCGCAGAATGGCTGGGTGACCGAGGCGATGACGCCGATCTCGCCGCTGCCGTCGCAGTAGCGCCAGCGGCGCGCCACCTCGCCGCGATAGGCGGGCTCGACCGGCTCGAGCGGGAACACGGCGTCGATCGTGGAGACGATCTCGGCGGCCGGTACGACCTCGTCGAGCCGCCAGCCGTTCGTCGCTCCGACGTCCATGAACTCGATGAAGCGGAGGGTGTGGCCGCTGCCGCGGAAGTGCCGCGCGAGGTCGACGAGCTCCCCGTCGTTCTGGCCGCGCTTGACCACGGCGTTGACCTTCACCGGGAGACCTGCCGCTGCGGCCGCGGCGATGCCCTCGAGGACGCGGGCGACAGGGAAGTCGACATCGTTCATGGCGCGAAACGTCGCGTCGTCGAGCGAGTCGAGGCTGACCGTGATACGGGTCAAGCCGGCAGCGGCGAGCGCCTGCGCCTTCTGCGGCAGGAGTGCTCCGTTCGTCGTCAGCGTGAGATCGAGCGTGTCGATCGCGGCCAGACGCTCGACAAGGCGTTCGAGCTCGCGCCGCAGCAGCGGCTCGCCGCCGGTGATCCTGATCTTCTCGACGCCTGCCGAGACGAACGCGCGTGCCAGGCGCTCGATCTCCTCGAAGCTGAGCAGTTCCTTGCGGTCCATGAAGCGGTAGCCACGCCCGAAGACCTCCTTCGGCATGCAGTAGACGCAGCGGAAGTTGCAGCGATCGGTGACCGAGATCCGCAGATCGCGCAGAGGACGGCTGAAACGATCGACGAGCACCGTTTGAGGGTAGCCGTCATCGGGAACCCTAGGAGAACAGCCGGCCATCATCGTACGAAGGAGTGCATCGTGAGCACGTACAGATCAGCTGACGACAAGCACGGCCCCCTGCTCGACGAGCACGCGAAACGCGGCGCTGACGCGCTCGTCGAGGAGCATCTGGAACTCACCGACCAAGATCCTCCAGACGACGAGGGGATCGATGTCGCGGGACGCAACCCGACGCAGCGTGCTCTCGACGCCGAGCCCACGGAGGAGTTGGAGCGCCCCGTCGTGCCGGTGGCAGGAAACGACAGACAAGACGAGGACGACTCAGAGCGGCAGAGCGAGCGCGCGCCGCACTGACCCGCAAGACCCGTCGATCCACAGAAGAGGGCGCCGAGGTCTGCGCCCTCTTCACGTTCGGTGGTTCGTCTAGCGTTGCCGCGTGCCTGCGCGCGCTGTCGCTCCCTTGTTCCTATTGGTCGTGGTCACGGCGGTGTGGGGCTACACCTTCGTCCCGGTGCAGAAGGCGGTCGACAGCTTCCCGCTGTTCACCTTTCTCGCCCTCCGCTTCGCCGTCTCGACGCTGGTGCTCGCTCCGTTCGCGGTGGCCCCGTTGCGGCGACTGCCGCGATCCGGCTACCTCGCGGGGTTAGGTGCCGGCGGGATTCTCGCTCTCGCGTATGGCCTGCAGACGGCCGGGCTCGATCTGACGACGGTCTCGAGCACGGGCTTCATCACCGGGTTGTACGTCGTACTGACACCGCTGCTCGCACTTGCGTTCTTTCGTACGCCGGTTCCCGCTTCGGCCTGGATCGGCGTCGTGCTGTCCCTCGTCGGGCTCCTGCTCCTCAGTGGGATCCCGGGCGGCTCGGTCTACGGGAATGCGCTCGTGCTCGGAAACGCGCTCGCACAGGCGTTGCAGATCACGCTGATGGAGCGGTTCGCGCCGCGGTACGACGCGCGCGCGCTCACGTTCCTGCAGATGGCGGTTGCAACGTGCGGGTTCCTGGTGATCGCCATTGCGCGGGGCGAGTTGCGCTGGCCCGACAGCGGCGTTGTCTGGTACGCGGTTCTCGTGACGGGGATCTTCGCCGGCGCCTTCGGCTATCTCGTCGCGACGTGGGTTCAGGCGCGGACGACGGCTGCGCGTGCGGCGCTCGCGTTCACGCTCGAAGCTCCCTTTGCCGCGCTGTTCGGTGTCGTGCTCCTCAGCGAGCGGCTGGGCTGGGTCGGCTGGGCGGGCTGTGCGGTGATGCTGGCCGGAATCGTCATCGCCGAGCCGACCGCCGCTACGGTGCTGCGACGGCTGGTGTCACGCGAACCGGTGTCTGCCGCATGACGGCGATGCTGATGGCGCTCGCCTCTGCTGCTCTCTTCGGTGCGATGACGGTTGCCGTCCGTCTCGGGTTTCGCTCTGGGGCGAGCGCCGAGACAGGGGCGCTCGTGACGCTCGCCACCGCGTTCGCAGTGATCGCGACGTTCGCTCTCGCCCGCGGCGAATGGGATCTGCCACGCGCCTGGCCGTTTCTCGTGGCGGGAATCCTTGCGCCCGGTTGCTCGCAGGTGTTGTTCACCGCGGGTGTGAGGGCGGCCGGCCCGTCGCGGGCGTCGGTCACCGTTGGTACAGCACCGCTCTTCTCCGTGGCCATTGCGCTCCTCTTGCTGGGCGAACCGGTCGTCGCAGGAGTGATCGTGGGCGCGATTCTCATCGTCGCGGGTGGTGCGATGCTCGCGAGCGAACGTGGTCGACCCGAGGAGTTCCGTGCGATCGGGCTCGGGTTCGCTGCGGCTGCCACCGTCCTCTTCGCGACGCGCGACAGCCTGATTCGGCGCCTCGGTACGCACGCTTCGCATGTGTCGCCGGGCCTGGCCGCGTTTGCGACGATCCTCTCGGGGACGGTCGCCGTGCTGCTCGTCTTCCTCGCGCGTCGGCGCCCGCTCGAGCTCCGTCCGGCGAGCGCGTTCGTCCCGGCCGGGCTCCTCAGCGGGGTGTCGTACCTCCTACTCTTCTCGGCCTTCTATCGTGAGCGCGTCTCGGTCGTCTCGCCGCTGATCGCGACCGAGACACTTTGGGGCGTCGGGCTGTCGGCTCTGCTCCTGCGCCAGGAGCTCGTGGGCCGTCGGCTCGCGTTCGGGGCGCTTCTCGTGGTTGCGGGAGGCGTGCTCATTGGCGTCTTTCGTTGAGGAGCGCCTCTACCCGACGTTTGTAGCTCCGCGGGTCAACCGCTGGGAAGCGATAGAGCTCGGGCTCGACCTCGGGAGGTCTCGATCGTGCCCGCGCCGAGCTTGGCGAGCGCCTGTCCATATGGGTCGTAGTGGATGAAGCGCCCGCATGGACCCACGAACGCGATCTGCGTCTACCGGGCGATGCATTCCGCCGCGCGCTTGTAGCTGACGAGTCTCCTGATCAATGCGTTGTAGCGGCCATGGGCCGCGTCCGGGTCGCTGCGACTGAGGAGTGCGTAGAAGACGCTGCCCCGGATCAGTGAATGGATTCGTTACCTCGCACCCCGCCGCGGTGAGACGCGCTGCCCCGATCGAGACGAGGAGCGCCGGCACTGTCTCGCGTCCCTCGCTGAATCGACATCCCCGTCTCGACGGGCTCTGCGCCTGGCAAGGCGCCGGATGTCCACGCCGTCATGGTAGGCATCTCAGTCGGTCCGAGTGCCAATCTAGGAAACGACCAGGCTCTCGTCTGTACACCAGGCGCCTTCGATGCGCCTTCGACCGATACGCCTTCGACTGTCACGTGACAGTCGAACGGACGAGAGCCTCACGGATTCCGCACGGAATCCATTGGGCCTGAGGAAAAGCGCATCGTTCCGGGGACGCCGACAGATCTCTCGACTGTCCCGTGACAGGCGAAGGGTCGAAAGTGTCACCGATTTCGCACGGGGGACGCCAAACCGGCCGAAACGGACGTGCCCGACCACCAATCGTGATCTGCTATGGTCGGACTCAGGTTTATCTGAGCCAATGACACTCAAGGTCGTATGCGGCCTCGAGGAAGGAGCAACCCAGACACTATGGCCAAGACCATCGGCATCGACCTCGGCACGACCAACTCCTGTATGGCCGTGCTCGAGGGCGGCGAGCCCACCGTGATCCCGAACGCCGAGGGCGGACGCACCACACCGTCCGTCGTCGCCTTCGCGAAGGACGGCCAGCGACTCGTCGGGGCGCCCGCCAAGCGCCAGCAGGTCACGAACCCGCAGAACACGATCTTTTCCATCAAGCGCTTCATGGGCCGCAAGTGGGACGAGGTCTCGGAAGAGATGACGATCGTCCCCTACGAGGTCGCGAAGGGCGACAACGGCGACGCGCGCGTCGAGGCGGACGGCAAGGAGTACTCACCGCCGGAGATCAGCGCGATGATCCTCCAGAAGCTGAAGGCCGATGCCGAGGCGTACCTCGGCGAGCCGGTCACGGACGCTGTCGTCACCGTCCCGGCGTACTTCAACAACGCACAGCGCGAGGCGACGAAGGACGCGGGTCGCATCGCCGGCCTCAACGTCATGCGGATCATCAACGAGCCAACGGCGGCAGCGCTCGCCTACGGTCTCGACAAGCAGGACGCCGACCACACGATCCTCGTCTTCGACCTCGGCGGCGGCACGTTCGACGTGTCCGTGCTCGAGATCGCGGAGGGCGTGTTTGAGGTCAAGTCGACGAATGGCGACAACCATCTCGGCGGCGACAACTTCGACAAGGCGATCGTCGACTGGATGGTCGCAGAGTTCAAGAAGGACCAGGGCATCGACCTCGGCGCCGACAAGATGGCGCTGCAGCGGCTTTACGAGGCGGCCGAGAAGGCGAAGATCGAGCTCAGCTCGACGATGACGACGCAGATCAACCTGCCGTTCGTCACCGCGACTGCCGAAGGCCCGAAGCACCTCGACCTGCAGCTGACCCGCGCGAAGCTCGCCGAGTTGACGCAGGCGTTGCTCGAGCGGACCGTCGGCCCGACGAAGCAGGCGCTCGCCGATGCCGGCCTCGACGCCTCGGGTATCGAGCATGTCGTCCTCGTCGGCGGCATGACCCGCATGCCCGCTGTGCAGGAGAAGGTCAAGGAGCTCATCGGTAAGGAGCCGCACAAGGGCGTCAACCCGGACGAGGTCGTCGCGATCGGCGCCGCGATTCAGGGCGGTGTGCTGCGCGGCGAGGTCAAGGACGTGCTTCTGCTCGACGTCACCCCCCTGTCGCTCGGCATCGAGACGAAGGGCGGTGTGTTCAACAAGCTGATCGAGCGGAACACGACCATCCCGACCCGCAAGTCGCAGACGTACACGACGGCCGAGGACAACCAGCCGTCGGTCGAGATCCACGTGCTGCAGGGCGAGTCGGAGATGGCGGCGTTCAACAAGACGCTCGGCAAGTTCCAGCTGGTCGGGATCCCGCCGGCGCCGCAAGGGATGCCTCAGATCGAGGTCTCCTTCGACATCGACGCGAACGGGATCATCCACGTCACCGCGAAGGATCACGGGACGGGGAACGAGCAGCAGATCAAGATCGAGGGCGGCTCGGGCCTGTCCGAGGAAGAGGTGCAGCGGCTGGTCAAGGACGCCGAGGCGCATGCGGACGAGGCACACAAGCTGCGCGAGCTCGCCGAGGCGCGGAACGCGGCCGAGACGATCGCCTACGGCACCGAGAAGGCGTTGAACGAGCATCGCGACAAGATCGACGAGGCTGACGCCTCCACCATCGAGGGTCGCGTGATGGAGCTGAAGCAGGCGCTCGACGGCTCGGATCCGGCTGAGATCACGGCGAAGCTGCAGGCACTGCAGCAGGCGGCGCAGCCGCTCACCACCGCGATCTACGCGCAGGCCGAGGGCGATGCTGCGGCGGGTAACGGCACGCCGCCGACCACGACGCCCGAGGGTGACGAGGTCGTCGAGGACGCCGACTACGAGGTGATCGACGAGGACGAGGCGGCAAAGCGCTCGTGACCGACGACATCGACGTCACCGAGGTCGAGATCGAGGAGGGGGTGGCCGAGGAGGCTGCTCCCTCCGACGATCTCGAGGTGCGGCTTGTGGCAGCAGAAGCGAAGCGGGACGAGTATCTCGCCGACCTGCAGCGACTCGCTGCCGACTTCGACAACTATCGCAAGCGTGTTGCACGCGATCAGGCGCAGCTCGTCGCGCGGGCGCACGAGAGGCTCGTGAAGGAGCTCTTGCCCGTGCTCGATGATCTCGAGCGCGCGCTTGGGGCAGCCGAGGTCCATGACGAGGCGACGGTCGTTGAGGGAGTACGTCTCGTGCAGCGCGCACTCGCCGACCAGCTCGCGCGCGAAGGGCTCGTGGAGATCGAGGCGGACGGCGCCTTCGATCCGCACGTCCACGAGGCGCTGCTCTCCCAGCCGGGCGAGGGCGCCGAGCCGGGAACGGTGCTGCAGGTCGTGCAGAAGGGCTACCGGCTAGGCGACCGCGTGCTGCGGCCCGTCCGTGTCGTGATCGCTGAGTGACAGTGAAGGATCCGTACGCAACCCTGGGTGTCGCGAAGACCGCGACGGCTGACGAAATCAAGAAGGCGTACCGCAAGCTGGCGCGCGAGTTCCACCCCGACCGCAACCCGGGCGATGCGGCCGCCGAGGAGCGCTTCAAGGAGGTTCAAGGCGCGTACGACGTCCTCTCCGATACCGAGAAGCGGAAGCAGTTCGACAGGTTCGGGGCCGGCGGCCCTGGTTCGTTCGGCGGTGGCGGCGGAGGGCCGGGGGGGTTCGGCAACGTCCGTTTCGATAATGTCGACCTCTCCGATCTCTTCGGCGGGCTCGGCGGCCTATTCGGGAACCGTGGCCCGGCGCGGCCGCGCGCGGAGCGCGGCGCCGATCTCGAAGCGCGTGTCCGGCTGTCTTTCGAAGACGCGCTGAACGGGACGACCGTGCGCATCCCCGTCGAGGTCGAGACGGCGTGCCATATCTGCGCGGGGACGGGCGCGGAGCCGGGGACGGCGCCGATCACCTGTCCGCAGTGCGGTGGGTCGGGCGTCGTGTCGGCCAATCAGGGCATGTTCGCGCTCTCCCAGCCATGTCCACGGTGTCGTGGGAACGGCGTGATCGTCGAGAAGCCGTGCAAAAACTGCCGTGGCGCGGGGCGCGAGCGGGTGACGAAGCGCTACGCGGTGAAGATCCCGGCCGGCGCGAAGGGCGGTACACGCGTGCGGCTGCGAGGCAAGGGTGAGCCAGGCGCGAACGGCGGTCCGGCCGGTGATTTGCATGTCGTCGTCCAGGTCGACGCGTCGCCGATCTACGAGCGTCGCGGCGCCGACCTGCTGCTCGACGTCCCGGTCACGTACCCGGAGGCCGCGCTTGGCGCGACGGTGCAGATCCCGACGCCCGACGGCCCCGTCGCGCTGAAGATTCCGTCCGGCTCCGAGAACGGCAAGTTGCTGCGCGTGAAGGGCCGCGGGGCGCCGAAGCTGGGAGGCAGTGGCAAAGGTGACCTCATCGCGCGCGTCACCGTGACCGTGCCGAAGAAGCTCACGAAAGCCGAGAAGGTAGCCCTCGAGGGCTACCAGGACGTGCTCAAGGAGCAGCCGCGAGAGAAAGCGTTTCCGTGACGAAGCGAAGCCTTGTCTTGCTGGTCGTTGCTGTGTGTGGATTGATCGGCATGTTTGGCGCGTA
>JBBQPW010000014.1:0-17772 GCA_038216845.1 Gaiellales bacterium
GGCGGCGCGCTGGCATTCGGTGTGTTGCCATTCGTCCACTCGCCCGCCGGTATCTGCGGTATCTCGGCGGTCGCAGGGTTCTCGGCCGCATTCTTCCGCCCGGGCTGCTACGCCGCAATCCCGAACTTGGTCGCTGAGCACTCCGTCGTCGCGGCGAACGCGCTCATGCAGGGAGCAGAGAACCTCGCCACACTCGCAGGCCCGGTGTTCGCCGGTCTCGGGATCGTGTTGCTCGGCTCGGGGCCCGTGTACGGGCTCAATGCCGCCAGTTTCATCCTCTCCGCGTTGCTGCTTGTGCGGATCGGCAACCGGCTGCAGTCGCACGTGCCGGTGCGAATCGGGCGAGCGCACTGGCGTGAGGTTCGCTCCGGCCTGTCGCTCGTCCGGTACGACCGGCATCTCTCGTCGATCTTCCTGATCTGGAGTTGGGCCACGCTCGCGTACACCGGCATCAACGTTGCGGAGATCGTGCTCACGACCAAGGGCTACGGCGTCGGCAACATCGGCTTCGGCGTTTTCGTCGCCGCCTCGGCCGCGGGCATCGTGATCGGGAACATCGTCGCGATGGAGTTCATCAACCGGCTCACCGTGTACGGCGGCTATCGCGCGTCGTTCCTGATTACGGCCGCGGGCGTCGCGATCTGCGCGGTAAGCCCAGGGCTCGTGCTCGGCTGTGTCGGAGCCGTGATCTTCGGAGCCGGCAACGGCATTGGTCTCGTATGCAACGTGACGCTGATCCAGCAAACGGTGTCGGACAACCGGCGCGGGCAGATGTTCGCGGTACTCGGCAGCCTCGTACAGACGTTCACGCTGATCGGCACGCTCGCCGCCGGCCCGATCACGCAACACATCGGCCCGCGTCTCGTGTGGGGCCTCAGTGCGGCACTCCTGGTGGTCGGCTACGTCAACGCAGTCATCGTGACTACGCTGCGAGCGCGCCATGATCGCGGGGCAGACGGCGCACCCGTGGAGACGTCGCCCGAGCTTGCACCGAGCGGCGCCGGGGGTGAGTCGCCCGCGTCGGCATTCGAGCGGATCGGGACTCTGCTCGACGAGATCGAGCTGACCCGGCAGGCGGAGGTGAAAAGAGGCTTCGCCACGCGCAGACGGCGGCGGACGCGCCCGGTCGTCCCACCCTCCGGCTCGGGACAGGACGTTTAGCTTCTGAGACTGCGAGGGGGACAGACTGAAGTCTGTCCCCCTCGCCGCTACTTACCCTCGGCCGGTCGCGGCGAGCTGGTTCTGCGCATGCTTGATCCGCTGCTCCAGCTGCCAGCGATCGGCCGTCGACTCGCCGGCGTCGAGACGCTCCAACTCGGCCGTCGCCGCGTCGAGTTGCGCCTGCGCGCGGGCGTCATCGATCTCGTTCACGTTCACCGCGTCGTCGACGAGGGCAAGCGCTCGATCGGTCTCGACCTTGAAGAAGCCCGGGCCTGTCGCAAATGTGAGGATCTCGGTGTCACCGAGATGGACGCGCGTCGAGCCGGCCTTCAGCGTCGCAACGAGCGGAGCGTGGCGGGCCAGAACGCCGATCTCTCCCGCCTGCCCAGGGACGACGAGCATCACCGCGTCGCCCTCGTATGCAGGCCCGTCGGGCGTGACAACGGAGACGGAGAACTGGCGGCGCTCATCGGCCATCAGTGCGCCGTTCCAGAACTACGTTGCCGCTGTGGGGAGTGGCCGGGTGTGATCTGGTGGTGCACGGTGCCCGCGCGCGTGCTGGTAGCACGTGTGCGGGTGCCGAGCGCCGCCAGGCGCGGCTGGACGACGCCAGAGTCCAAGGTAGTTCTGGAACGGCGCACTATCAGGCCGCGGCCTTCGCCAGGCTGCCAGCCTTCTCGACGGCTTCCTCGATGCCACCGACCATGTAGAAGGCCGACTCGGGCAGTTCGTCGTGGGAGCCGGCGATGATCGCCTGGAAGCCGCGGATCGTGTCCTCGAGCTTGACGTACTTCCCGGGCGTTCCCGTGAACTGCTCGGCCACGAAGTTCGGCTGCGACAGGAACCGCTCGACCTTCCGCGCGCGCGACACGACGAGCTTGTCCTCGTCGGTGAGCTCGTCCATGCCGAGGATCGCGATGATGTCCTGGAGGTCCTTGTAGCGCTGCAGGATCTGCTGCACGCCCGTCGCAGTCTCATAGTGCTCGTCGGAGACGATGCCCGGCTGCAGGGCGCGCGACCTCGAGGTAAGAGGGTCGACCGCGGGGTAGATCCCCTTTTCGACGATCGCCCGCGAGAGCTCCGTGGTGGCGTCGAGATGGGCGAAGGTCATTGCGGGAGCCGGGTCGGTGTAGTCGTCTGCCGGCACGTAGATCGCCTGCACCGACGTGACCGAGCCCGTCCGTGTCGAGGTGATGCGCTCCTGCAGCTCGCCCATCTCGGTCGCGAGCGTCGGCTGGTAGCCGACTGCGCTCGGCATGCGCCCGAGGAGAGCGGAAACCTCCGAGCCGGCCTGGACAAAACGGAAGATGTTGTCGATAAACAAGAGCACGTCCTGGCCCTGCTCGCGAAAGTATTCCGCCATCGTCAGGCCGGACAGCGCTACGCGCAGGCGGGCGCCCGGCGGCTCGTTCATCTGGCCGTAGACGAGGGCGACCTTGTCGAGGACGCCGGACTCCTCCATCTCCAGATAGAGGTCGTTGCCCTCGCGGGTGCGCTCGCCGACGCCGGCGAACACCGAGACGCCGCTGTGCGCGCTCGCGACATTGTGGATCAGCTCCATGATGATCACCGTCTTGCCGGTGCCGGCGCCGCCGAAGAGCCCGACCTTGCCACCCTTGATGTAGGGGGCGATCAGGTCGACGACCTTCAGTCCGGTCTCGAAGATCTCCACCTTCGGAGAGAGGTCGCGGAACGCCGGTGGATCGCGGTGAATCGACCAGCGCTCGGTATCGGCCGCGACGTCGTCCTTCTGGTCGATGGGCTGGCCGATGACGTTCCAGAGCCGCCCCAGCGTCTTGTCACCCACCGGGACCGAGATCGGCCCGCCGGTGTCGACGACCTCGACGCCGCGCGCAAGACCGTCGGTGGAGTCCATGGCGACCGCGCGGACGCGATCGTCACCGAGGTGTTGCTGCACCTCCGCCACCAGCGTCCGGGTCGAGCCATCGGCGTTCGGGATCTGGATCTCGACTGCGTTGAGGATCTGCGGCAGGCCCTCCGGGAAGACGACGTCGATCACCACCCCTTTGATCTCGACGATCGTTCCGGTCTGCGCTCCTGACCGTGGGGCTCCTGAAAGTGGCATGGGTCTCCTGAAGGTCGTTCGTGCCTGTACGTGTCGGGCTCCGCCACAGAATCGCGCCTGCGATCCGCCTGCCGAGCCGCCGTATCCTAGCGAAGCCCGGATGGGGCTCGACGCCCATGCGGGCGAGGCGGGAGTGTTCGAGGGCGGCCGCGACGCGGTCGTTGTGGTCTAGGGCTCAGCAACGAACCGTGACCGGATTCGCAAGCATCAGCTGATGGTACCCGCGAGAGGGTCATCCGTTACGGCCGCGACTCGACGCTAGAACATTGATGCCACGGTCTCGCGCGCCCGGCTGCGCGATCTGGCCGTCGTGGAACGCTCCCGCTCTGTAGCCCGTCGCCTTACGCCGGTCGACAGGGCGTCCGCTTCGCGTCGGTGCGGTCTCGCCGATGCCACCAGCATCGACGAGCCCAGCCCGCCGCAACCCAGAACAACTAGCTCGCGCTCCGAAGCAGATCCCGTGGCATCAACGGTCTAGGGGTGGACGAGGCCGGTGTAGTGGTCCGTGCCCGGGTCGCGAGTGTTGGCGCGCACGCGCTTGAGGTTCCAGATCGCCTCGCTGTCAGCAGTCGACTGCACCGGTGTCAGGATGATCAAGGGCGCAGTAGCGACCTCCGTCGTGGCCCGCGTGGAGCGTGTCTGTGGTCCGATCCACACGGCGAGCACGAATGCAAGCGCGGCCGCGCCGCCGCTTGCAAGCACCCCTGCGGCGGGGCGCAATGTGCGGAACCGCCGGCTAGGGACTCTCACCGGTCGCAGCACCTCATCGAGTGGCGTAACGCGCACGATCGCCGTGATCGAACCGACGTCGTCACGCAGCCGCCTGCATTCGGAGCAACGGAGGCAGTGCGCGTCAAGCAGACGCCGCTCGAAAACCGACAGCTCGCCATCGGGTAACAACGCCGCCCAGACGCGCGCGCGCTCACATACCGCCGATCGTGATTCGCCCGTCACATCTGGTGAGACGTGCACTCGCACCAGCGGTTAGCGCCTCAGAGAAGTGCGAATCGACTATCGATGACTACACCGAGAGCAACCAGAACGATGCCGATCCCGATCATGATGGCTGCAGTGTTGATCGAATCAAAGAGCTCGTTGCGAGTCGCCCGCCTCAGCCGTCGCCCCGCGCGCAGCGCCGATTCGGCCGTCACGTCGTGGTCTGTGCGGAACGGTCCGCGGCTGCCGCCGAGGAAACCCAAGACGACGAGGAACGAGCCGACCACGTAGAAGCCGAGCGACACAGCGCGGTCGAGCGCCACCGTCGAAAACAAGCCGACGGGAACCGTGACGAGTAGGATGGCGCCGCTCGCTGCTGCGAGAAGCACGGCGATCCTGGCGACTGCGCCGCGTAACCCGCTACCGAGCGACAGTCTCGGTGGGATTGCGGATCTCCTCAGCGGTCATCGGCCAGCGTTCGAGTGGGAAGTGACATGCGGCCTCGTGCCCAGCACCGAAGGGGCGCAGGAGTGGTTCCTCCACGTCGCACACACCTTCGTGGAACCGCGGGCAGCGCGGGTGAAAGCGACACGCACTCGGTGGGTTGATCGGGCTCGGGACGTCGCCCTCGAGCACGATCGCCTGGCGCCTTTTCCCAAGCTCCGGATCCGGGATCGGAACAGCAGAGAGGAGCGCGCCCGTGTACGGATGCCTGGGGTGCTTGTAGAGGTCCTCCCCGCCCGCGACCTCCTGCACCTTGCCGAGGTACATCACCATGACGCGGTTCGAGATGTGACGGACGACGTTCAGGTCGTGCGCGATGAAGACGTAGGTAAGACCGAACTCCCTCTGCAGATCCTTCAGCAGGTTGAGGATCTGAGCTTGAACCGACACGTCGAGCGCCGACACCGGCTCGTCGCAGACGATCAGTTTCGGGTTGACCGCGAGTGCGCGCGCGATACCGATTCGCTGACGCTGCCCACCGGAGAACTCGTGCGGGAACCGGTTGTAGTGCTCGGGGTTGAGACCGACGATCTCGAGTAGCTCCTGGACGCGCCGTTTGCGCTCCTGGTCGGTGCCGATGCCGTGCACGTCGAGCGGCTCGCCGACGATGAAGCCGACGCGCTTGCGTCCGTTGAGCGACGCGTACGGGTCCTGGAAGACCATCATCATCTCGCGCCGTAGCGGGCGCATCTCGCTGCGGTCGAGCGTCGTGATGTCGCGGCCGTCGAACACGATCTTTCCGCCGGTCGGCTCCAGCAGGCGCATCAGGCAACGGGCCAGCGTGGACTTGCCGCAGCCCGACTCGCCGACGATGCCGAGCGTCTCACCGCGTTTGACGGTGAAGCTGACATCGTCGACGGCCTTGACGCTCGCGACCTCGTGCTTGAGCAGGATCCCCTGGGTGATGGGGAAGTACTTCTTGACGCCCTCCGCTACCAGAAGATCGTCGCTCACGAACCGATCCTCATGCCGCGGCCTCCACCTTCATCGCGGCCTTCTTCTTGGCCCAGGCCTCCTGGCGCGTGTCATCGCCGAGGAGACAGCGATGCAGATGAGTGGGGCCGCCGAACTTGACGAGCGGCGGCACCTCGGTCGGACAACGGTTGAAGGCAAACTCGCAGCGCGGGTGGAACGCGCAACCCGACGGCGGCCGCAGAAGCGACGGCGGCTGGCCTGGGATCTGCTCCAGCCGATCGGCCTTCGAATCGAGGCGCGGCAGCGACCCGAGCAGACCCCAGGTGTACGGGTGCTGCGGGCTGTCGAAGAGCTCTGCGACAGTCGCCTGCTCGACGACCTTGCCGCCGTACATCACGGCCACGTCGTCGGCGACCTCGGCGATCACGCCGAGATCGTGGGTGATCATGATGATCGCCATGTTGTACTCGTCCTGCAGCCGTTTCATGAGCCGCAGGATCTGGGCCTGGGTCGTGACATCGAGAGCTGTCGTCGGCTCGTCGGCGATGAGAACGTCCGGGTTGTTGATCAGCGCCATCGCGATCATTACACGCTGCCGCATGCCGCCCGAGAACTGAGGGGCGTAGTCGTCCACGCGCCGCTCCGGGTTCGGGATCCCGACCTGCTCGAGAAGCTCGATCGCGCGGTCGCGCGCCGCCTTCTTCGTGACGTCCTTGTGCACGAGCACCGCCTCGGAGAGCTGCCAGCCGATGCTCTTCACCGGATTCAACGACGTCATCGGATCCTGGAAGATCATCGCCATCCGCGTGCCTCGGATCTCCTGCAGTTCCGACGTCGATACGCCGAGGATCTCATGTCCGTCGAGCAGCACAGACCCACTCGAGGTGGCAGCGCGCTTGTCGTTCAGTCCCATGATGGTGAGCGACGTCACGCTCTTCCCGGAACCGGACTCGCCGACGATGCCGAGCGTCTGCCCTTTCGCGACCGAGAAGCTCACACCGTCGACGGCCTTGACGATCCCGTCGTCGGTGCGAAACGAGGTCTTCAGGTCCGCGACCTGGAGGATCGCGGTCATGAAAGGCGAATTCGCGGGTCGAGAAAGGCGTATAGGAGATCTACGATCAGGTTGAACAAGATGATCGCGATCGTCGAGAACACGACGATTCCCACGATCACGGGTAGGTCGTTGTTGTTGTACGCCTGGATCACCCGTCGGCCGAGCCCGGGAAGGCTGAAGATCGATTCCGTGAAGATCGCGCCGCCGAGCGCCAGGCCGATGTCCATGCCGAGGATCGTCACCACCGGCAGCATGCTGTTCCGCATCACATGCTGCACCATCACGCGGGGCTCCGAGGCACCCTTAGCCCGCGCCGTGCGAACATAGTCTTCGCTCAGCGTCTCCATCACGTTCGCGCGGATTAGCCTGACGTAGAGAGCCGCAAAGAGGACCATGAACGTCAGCCACGGCAGGACCATATGGTAGGCCCATTGCACAGGGCCGCCACACGACGAGCCAAACGAGGGGCTGAAGAAATCGCAATAGCCGGCAATCGGCGTCCAGCCGAGCCTGAAACCGACCAGGTAGCCGAGGATGAGGCCGATCCAGACGGGATGCGCGGAGATGCCGAAGAGAACGAACGTCATGCTCGCCCGGTCGGCAATCGAGCGTGGCTTGAGGGCGGAATAGATGCCGGCCGGAATCGAGAGGAGGAGCCAGAAGACGGCGCCGCCGAAGACCAGGGAGGCCGTTACCGGTGCTCCACCGGCCACAATCTGGTTTACGGACTGCTGGTTGACGAAGCTGCGGCCGAGATCCTGGTGGTAGACGAGCCTCCACAGGAAGCGAAGATACTGCCGCCACACCGGCTGGTCGAGATGGAGAAAATGGCGAACGCGGTCGACGTCTTGTTGCGTACAGGCCCGGCCGCAGGCCAGCTTCGCCGGGTCGGCCGGGATGATGTAGAAGATCAGGTAGGTGATGACGGTCGCGGCGATGAACAGCGCGACCGCCCAGAGAGTTCGTCTGACGAGGAAGTAGAACACGGTTTCAACCCAAGTATCTCAAGACCGCTGGAGGGGCGCTCAGGCGCCCCTCCAGCGGTAGCTCGCTTTTTCGTTACCCCACGGCCAGCGCGTTGTAGTCCGGTGACGTGAAGTACGCCGAGTAGATGAAGTTGCTCACTCGCGGTGCTACGAAATACACCGAGTTGAGGTTGTTGTACGAGACCCACGGCGCGTAGTCCCGCATGATCGTCAGGTCGAGCTTCTGGTACGCGGTCGCCCGAGCAGCACCGGACAGGCTTGCAGCCTTGTCCATAGCAGCGTTCAGCTTCGCGCTGTTGAGATACGCGAAGTTGACGTTGTTCGCGTCCTGGATGCTGCGTCCGTCGAGGTTCACGTTGATGTAGTCGAACGGGTCGAAGAAGTCGGCGCACCAGCCTGCATAGGCGACGTCGAAGTCAGCGCCCTTCGTCCCGAGGGTCTTGTAGTAGAGACCTCCAGGTACCGGCCTGTCCTTGGTGTCGAACCCGATCTGCTTCAGGTTGTACTCGATCACCTGTGCGCGAGCCGTCTGGGAGGCACTCGTGGAATGGAAGACCGTCACGGTTCCGCTGAGTGGCTTGCCCGCAACCTTCTTCGCCTTGGCAACGTCTGCGCCCTTGATGGCGTAGATGTCGTACCGCTTGTATCCGGGCACTCCCGGAACGAGGACCTGGTCGCTCCTGCTGCCGGAGTACTTGCCGCTCAAGCGCAAGAGAGCCGGGCGATCGAGTGCCCAGTTGGCCGCCTTGCGCACCGCGAGGCTGTTGAACGGTGCCCTCGAGGTGTTCAGCGCGTAGTAGAGGATGCAGGACGTCGGCCCGACGAAGAACTGCTTCTTGTTGAGGCCGAACTGGTCGCCCAGCGCTGCGTACTGAGCCGCAGGCGGCTGGCTCGCGTCGATATCTGCTTGCCCGGCCTTGACCTGGAGCAGAGACTGGTCAGAGTCGGTGTTGACCGTCCAGACGATCTGGTCCGGGTTTGCCGGCCGTGTTCCCTTGTAGTACGGGTTGCGCACCTCGACGAGGTTGCGACCGGCGTCCCGGCTCTTGATGGTGTACGGACCGGCCGACGGGGTCGTATTCAGACCGGCCGTGGAGTACGGCGTATCCGGCTTGACCGCCCCGAACCACTGCATTCCCATGATCGATACGAACGTGGGGTTCGGCTTGGTCAGCTTGATCGTCAGCTTCAGCCCCTTCGCGCTGACGCCTGAGATCTTTTGTGTCTTGCCGGCCAGGAAGTCCTCGCCGCCGATGATTAGCTTCTGGACCTGCACGTTGACGCCTACCGGCGAGCCCATCTTCGGGCTGAGGTTCCGTTCGATCGCGCGCTGGAAAGCGGCCGCCGTGACCGGCGATCCGTCGCTGAACTTCAGACCAGGGCGGATCGTGAACGCGTAGGTCTTACCGTCCTTTGAAACCACCGGGAACGCCGTCGCTGCCTCGGGATACAACTGGCCTCCCGCTTGCCCTGGCTTCTCGGGGAAGTTCACGAGCAGCATCTGGGTCGTGTAGAGCATCGACCAGCTGAGCGTGTCGTAGGCGAGACCCGGATCCGAGAACGTGAAGTCACCGTTGGAGACATTTACCTTGAGCGTCCCGCCCTTCTTCGCAACTTTGCCGGCGACGCCCGACGAGCTACCCGTGCTCGCATATGCGGACGCGACCAGAAGTAGCGCGCCAATGGCCGCGAGCACGGCCGGAAGCACGAATTTCTTGCGCATTTGGACTCCTTCCTTTGCGGTGTCCCCCGCCGGCCCAGGCCGGCGGCGGCGAATCCTTGACAACCTGGTTAGTGAGACGTATCGAGTTCGGCGAGTGTTAGCGGTGAGGTTGTCGGCGATACGAGGTTCAGACCGTGGCGCGCGGGTCGAAGGCGTCGCGCAGGCCGTCGCCGAGGAGGTTGAAGGCGAGCGTGGTGAGGAGGATTGCGAGCCCCGGCCACACGAGTATCCATGGCTGCGTGAGGTAGTAGTCGGGCCCGGTCTGGAGGAGATTGCCCCAACTCGGCGTCGAGTTCGGAATTCCAAGCCCAAGGAACGAGAGCCCCGCCTCGGCGATGATCGTTTGCGCGACGATCAGCGACGAGTAGACGATGATTGGCGCCACGAGGTGCGGCAGCAGATGCGACCGCATGATCCGCATATCGCCTGCTCCGGTCATGCGGGCGGCTTCGATGAACTCCTTCTCGCGGAGTGAGAGCACGACGCTGCGGATGATCCGCGCGGGGTAGAACCAGCCGAGAATCGAGAAGACGAGGACGAGCGTTAGGACCCCGTCCGGCAGCACGCCGAACGTGACGCCGTTCAGCGTGTCCCCGATCGTCACTCGGAGGGCGATCAGGAACAAGAGTGCGGGGAACACCATCACCATCTCCGTGAGGCGCGAGACGAGTGTGTCCACCCAGCCACGGAAGTATCCTGCGAGCAGGCCCATTATGACGCCGATCGAGACCGTCACGAATGTCGCCAACACTGCTACCTCGAGCGAGGCACGGGCGCCGTAGAGCAGGCGGAGGAACATGTCGCGGCCGAGCGGGCCATCGGCTCCGAGGATGAGAAACGTGTTCGGAAAGTGACCGGCCGCACCCGGATACGGAGCCGTACTTATGTGTGTCCAAGGCCCGACAGGCTTGTAGTTCCTGACACCGTCGGCCGAGAAGATGTCGTTCGGTCCATGCCCGAGAAAGTGCGCGGCGATCGGAGCCCCGACGAAAGCCACCAATAGGAGAAAGACGCTGAACAGACCACCGGCGATCGCCAGCTTGTCGCGCTTGAAGCGGAACCAGACGAGCTCCCAGTAGTCGCGCGCCTGGACCGCGTCTTCCGCGGCTTCGGGTGTGCCTAGAGAGATCATCCCGCCGCCCGCTCCTACACCTGCGAGCTCCGGCTCGAAGTCGACCGTCTTCATCGGGGCGGCAGCATAGCTGACAGACGGCGGATGGTCACAAAGAAATAGACGTCAACGGAGAGCGCTTGGTTAGCGCCGTGGTTAGGCGAGCGCCTCGGCGCCGCCGACGACTTCGAGGATCTCCTGGGTGATCTCGGACTGGCGGGCGCGGTTCATCGAGAGGGTCAGGCCGTCGATCAGCTCACCCGCGTTCTTCGACGCGTTGCGCATCGCGGTCATCCTGGCCCCTTGCTCGGACGCCGCCGACTCGAGGAGCGCCCGGTAGACCTGCGTCTCGAGGTAGACCGGCAGCAGGCGCACGAGGATCTCCTCGGGCTCGGGCTCGAAGATGAAGTCGCCGCGCATCGCGTCGTCGGCACGCTCATCGTCGCTCGTCGCAAGAAGCTCCGCCGAGATCGGCAGGATGTCCTGGTCGGTGACCTTCTGCGTCAGTGCGGAGACGTACGCGTTGTAGACGAGGACGACGCGATCGACCTCGGCGGCGGTGAACAGCTCGGCGGCGCGATGTGCAATCGCCTGCGCGTTCGCGTACTCCGGCCGGTCGGTAAACCCGACGAACTCGCCCGCCACTGACTTGCGTCGGAAGGAGAGCGTCGAGCGACCCTTCTTGCCCACTGCAAGCCACTGTACGCCGACGCCCTCGGCGACCAGCTGGCGCTCCAGCGTGAACGCGCGCCGCAGGACCTGCGCGTTGAACGCGCCGGCGAGGCCGCGGTCGCCCGTGAGCGGCACGATGAGGACGTTCGCGACCTGCTCGCGCTTCTCCAACAGGGGCAATCTGACCGACGACGACGCGCGGCCGACACCCGCGATGAGCTCCTGCATCGTCGCGGCGTACGGCCGCATCGCCTCGATCCGCGTCTGCGCGCGGCGCAGCTTGGCAGCGGCGACGAGCTCCATCGCGCGCGTGATCTTGCGCGTGTTGCGGACGGAGCGAATCCGTCGCTTCAGATCCTGGACCGACGCCATGCCTAACCCGCGATGCCCTTCTCCTCGGCGATCGCGAAACTGTTCACGAACTTCTTCAGCTCCTCGTCGAGCGCCTTGACCGTCTCGTCGGAGAGGTCGTTCGACTCGACGATCGCCGGGTACACCGTGCCGCCGGCCCGGAGCGTGTCGCGCAGCTCCTGCTGGAAGCGCGGCACCTGCGGCACAGGAATCGTGTCGAGGTGCCCGTTGATGCCGGCGTAGATCGCGACGACCTGCTCCTCCATGGGCCACGGCTGGTACTGCGGCTGATTCAGCGTCGCGACCATCCGCTCACCGCGGCCGAGCGCCTGCTGGGTGGCAGCGTCGAGCTCGGAGCCGAACTGCGAGAACGCCTCGAGCTCGCGGTATTGCGCGAGGTCGAGGCGGAGGCGGCCGGCGACTTTCCTCATCGCTCTCGTCTGCGCGTTGCCGCCGACGCGGGAGACCGAGGTGCCGACGTTGATCGCCGGTTTGACTCCCGAGAAGAAGAGGTCGGACTGGAGGAAGATCTGCCCGTCGGTGATCGAGATCACGTTCGTCGGGATGTACGCCGCGAGGTCGCCCGCCTGCGTCTCGATCACGGGCAGCGCCGTGAGCGAGCCGCCTCCGAGCGCGTCACTCAGCTTGCAGGCGCGCTCGAGCAGGCGCGAGTGGAGGTAGAAGACGTCGCCCGGGAACGCCTCGCGGCCCGGCGGGCGACGAAGCAGTAGCGAGAGCTGCCGGTATGAATCGGCGTGCTTCGTCAGGTCGTCGTAGATGACGAGCACATGCTTGCCGTCGTAGAGGAAATGCTCGCCCATCGCAGCACCCGCGAACGGTGCCATCCACTTGATCGGCGCGGCCTCCTGGGCGGGCGCGGAGATGATGATCGTGTACTCCATCGCGCCCGCTTCGCGGAGCCGCTCGTACACCTGCGCGACCGTCGATGCCTTCTGACCGACCGCGACGTAGATGCAGATCATGTCCCCGCCGCGTTGGTTGATGATCGTGTCGACCGCGATCGCCGTCTTGCCGGTGCCGCGGTCGCCGATGATCAGCTCTCGCTGGCCGCGGCCGATCGGGATCATCGAGTCGATCGCCTTGATGCCCGTCTGCAACGGCTCCTTCACAGGCTGGCGCTCGATCACGCCTGGCGCCTTGAACTCGAGCGGACGGGTCGTCGATGTGTTGATCGGGCCCTGGCCGTCGAGTGGTGCACCAAGCGGATCGACAACGCGCCCGAGGAGCGCATCGCCGACCGGAACCGACATCACGTCGCCGCTGCGCCTGACCGGCTCGCCCTCCTTCACTTTCTGCCACTCGCCGAAGAGCGCGACCCCGACATGGTCCTCCTCGAGGTTGAAGGCGATGCCGACGACGCCATGCTCGAACTCGAGCCGCTCGAGCGAGACGCAGTTCTCCAGGCCGTGAACGCGGGCGATGCCGTCACCGATCTGCAGGACCGTGCCGACTTCGGACAGGTCGGTCTGGACGTCGTACTGCTCGATGCGCTGCTTGAGGATCGAGGTGATCTCTTCGGGGCGAAGCTTCAAGTCGTTCTCCTCTTCTCGTTACCTGGATATTGCGAGCTCGCGGCGGAGGCGCTCCAGCCGGCCGCGCACGCTGGCGTCGACGCGCAGCGATCCGGCCTGGAGGATCATCCCGCCGATGAGGCTCGGGTCGACGTTCCGGGTGGCGTCGACCGTCCTGCCCGAGGCCTTTTCGATCTGGCCGACGATGCTGTGGGCCTCGTCGTCGGAGAGCTCGTGCGCGGTCGTCAGCTCGACTGCGACGCGGCCCCGCGCGCGATCGACAAAGCCGCGGAACTCGGCGTACACCTGTGCGATCTCGCCGGCGCGGCCCTTTTCGGCCAGCAGCCGCAGCGTGTTCCGCACGAAGTCGTCGCCGCCTTCGGCGAGTTGGCCGACGACGTCGATCTTCGCCGCGGTCTCGACCTGCGGATTGCCGAGGAACGCGGTCAGCTCCGGGCTGCCGTCCAGCGCCTCGGCGAAGGCGGCGAAGTCGCGGTCGACGGCGTCGACTCGCTCGGCGTCCTGCGCCGCCCCGAACAGGGCGCGCGCGTAGATGCGCTGTGCCGCTGCCATTAGTTGCGGCCGCGCTCCAGGGCGGAGAAGTCGAGCCCTTCGATCGCCTCGTCGACGAGTCTGCGGTGATCGGCGGTGTCGAGCACCTTGCCGACGACGCGCTGCGTGGCCTCGACCGTGAGATCGGCAACCTCGTTGCGGATCTGGTCGAGCGCGCGGCTCGTCTCTGCCTCGATCTGCCGAAGCGTCTCGTCGACACGGCGCAGCCGGTCAACCTCTGCTTCCTCGCGGGCTCTGGCGTGATGGGCATCGGCAACCTTGCGTGCTTCGGCCAGGATCTCCGCCGATTCGCTCTTCGCCTGGCCGATCAGCGCACGATGCTGCTCGAGCAGCTCGCGGGCCTCGGTGCGGGCGTTCTCGGCCTCGGCGATCGACTGTGCGATCCGGTCGCGCCGGTCGTCGATCATCTTTTGGACCGGGCCGAAGGCGTAGCGCTTCAGCACGAACAGGGCGATTAGGAAGCAGACGATCGTCCAGATCATCAACCCAGGCGTGACCTGGATCAGGGCATTTGCACCGACGAGCATCAGACGAGGACGTACGCCAGGATCGATCCGAGGAGGCCGTAGAAGACGACTGCCTCGGTGAGCGCGAACCCGAGCCACTGGATACCGCTCAGCTCGCCCTTGAGCTCGGGCTGGCGGGCGACGGCCTGGATCATCGAGCCGAAGATGTTGCCGATGCCGACGCCGGCGCCGAGTGCACCGAGGCCGACGCCGAGAGCGAGGCCGATCGCCTTGCCGGCTTTCGTCGCGTCGCCCGACGTTGCAACGAGTAGATGAAACATGGGGTGTGTTCCTCCTAATGCTCCGGCTCGATCGCCGAGCCGATGTAGATGGCAGACAGGGCAGCGAAGATAAACGCCTGGATGGAGACGACGATCACGACCTCGAAAAGATAGAAGGCGGCGGCGACGGGGACGACCACGATGGCCAGGATCACGGACTGCAGGATGAACATCAGGCCGATGAACGTGAGGATCAGGATGTGTCCGGCGAGCATGTTCGCGAACAGACGGACGGAGAGTGAGATCAGGCGCATGAACTGGCCGAGGATCTCGAGCGGCACGATCAGCGCGAGCAGCGGCTTCGGGGCCTCGGGGATCCAGCTCTTGAAGTAGCGAACAGGCCCGTTCCAGCGGATGCCCTCGAAATGCGTGAAGACGAACGTCAGGAGCGCGAGCGCGAGCGTCACCGAGAGAGAAGAGGTGGCCGCGTAGATGCCCCACGTCGGGACGCCGTGCCAGCGCTCACCCGTCAGCGGCAGCGGCAGGAAGCCGAGCATGTTCACCACCCAGATGAAGAGCATGATCGTGGCGACATACGGGAACCAGCGGCCGATCGCCTTCGACGGCAGGCCCTGCTCCGCGACCTGCACCTGCGCGACCTCGTAGATCTGCTCGCCGAGCGCCTGGCGGCGCCCCGGCATCTTGACCCGCATCGAGAAAAGGCCGAGCCCGATGGTCAGGACGGTGCCGATCATCAGGTAGGCGACGGCCTTCGTAATCGAGAGGTTCAGCGGACCGAGGTGGATCGGGATCCACTCATGCTGCTCGAACTCCGTCGTCGGGTCGAATTTGCCGCGGGCCATCGCGACCTGCGGCACTAGGAGTGCCAATAGCGCGGTGATGCCGATCAGCCGCAGTCGTCTCATCGCGATGCTCCGAAATACACGACAAGGGACAGGCCGAGATCGGCGGTGTACGCGAGCGCGTACGTGAGCGCAGCCGCGATCGCGAGATGAGGGTTTGAGACCGCAGTCGCGAGCAGGACGACGAGCAGGCCCAGTGACTTGAAGAACAGCGCGAAGGCTTGCACGCCGGAGGCCGCAAGGTTGCTCGTACGTGTGCGCAGCCGCGCGAGCAGGAGGTTCAGCGCGTGGATCGCGACGTAGAGGACGGTCGCGAGACCCCACCCCGCGAGACTCCAGCCCGCAACGAGAAAGACCGGGAGCGCGATCGCGAGCACGAGGCCGCCGACGAGCGCGGGAATCAGATGGCTCGGCTCCGGCCGCGGCTCGGTGAACACGGCGCCGCCACTCATCGAAGAGCGTCCCCGTACCTCTTGTAGACGGCCGCGACGCCAGCGGGAAGACCGACGACCGCACCACCGAGAGCACCGTACGCCCACTTCCCGGCGGCCCAGCCGATCAGCGTGCCGACACCGATCGACGCCGCGGTTCCGGCGATCAACAGGCCACCGGCTCCGGCAGGGGAAAACGAGGGGCGCGGAGACGGCTCCATCGGCCGGAGCATACCAGGATGGGTAGGCGAGCTTGTGACAGCGAAACATGGCTCCACAGCGTCGATTTGGCCATACTTCGTTACCGGGCGCAGGGTCAACTCAACAGCCATGTCCAACCAGGCCATCTTGACAAGAAACGGTGTCTGACCCCAGAACTGGCCGCGGCAGGCATGGCCGGCGGCGGCGACCGAGCGATTCCGAAGCCTCGCGTCAGAACGCGAAGCGCACGAGCAGCACGACCACGACCACGAAGACCGCGAGGAGACAAATCCCGAGAAACGCCACCAGGAGCCCACCCGCGGCAAGCTTCGTCACCCCGGAGGGCAACTCCGGCTCGAACCCCGCCGGGTCGGCGAGAGCCTGCTCCACACGGCTTTCGACGTAGGACTTGATGCGGCGCTCGAGCCGCTGCTCGAAGTCGAGAGGCTCTTCGCCGTGGGTCCGGAGGGGCGGAAACGAGGTCGCTAGCCCGTCGACGTCGAGCTGGTAGATGCGCTCCGACCGGTCGATGTCCTTGAGTCGATGCTCGCCGAGGTCGCGCTCGCGTACCCCGTCCGGCAACGACGTGCCCACCAGAGCTGCGGTCGCGGCCGAGAGCAGCACCTGGCCACCGTGCCCTGCTGCGCAGATTCGCGCGGCACGAACGACGTCGATACCGACGTAGCCCTCCTCCCCAACGACCGGCTCGCCGGTGTGAAGACTCATCCTGACCCGCAGCGTGGAGCCGTCCGGCCACGGGTGAGCCGCGAGTCGCAGCTGCGTCGCGACGGCCGCAGCCACCGCGTCACGGGCGCGCGTGAAGGAGAAGAAGAAGGCGTCGCCCTGAGTGTCCATCTCGACGCCGCCCCGGCCGCCGAATTCTTCACGCACGATCCTGCGATGGTCTGCGACGACCTCGGCATAGCGGTCACCGAGCCGCTTGAGGAGTTCGGTCGAACCCTCGATGTCCGTGAAGACGAACGTAACGGTGCCCTGAGGTACGGCGGCGCTCATCGGCTTCCCTTTGGCCCATGAGCAGGGGAAGGGGGCACGGGGAAAACCGGGACGTTTCCCCCGAGGCTATGGAAGAAGGGGGCTCGCGGGGGACACATGGCTTCCTCCGCGATACCGAGCCGAATCGGGGTCCCCAGAAAGTGTGAAGCACTCTCTGGGGTGAGAAGGCGAGGGATGGTCACGCGCTGCGGCGGTCGGAGCTCTCGTTCGCCTGCTCGGCCACTCGGCGCCGGATCCGCGGGTTCGCGAGCTTCACGATCTCGAGCAGGTACACGATGTACACCGAGAAGCCGAGAGCGACCACGGCGATCGCAGCGACCGCGACGGTTCCTCCGGGGTGCCAGTGACCGCCTTCGCGGAACGGCACGAAGCGGGTTGCAAGCGCCGCGGCCGCGAGGGTCGCACACCAGGCCCACATCGTCAGCGCGGCTCGCTGCTGCGAGAAGCCGATGTTGACGAAGCGGTGATGAAGGTGGCTGCGGTCGGCGGCGTAGACCGGCGCGCCGTACTTGACCCGCTTCGCGACGACGAACGAGGTGTCGATGATCGGTACCGCGAGCACGAGCAGCGGCATGAACAGGACGACGGTCGACGCCGTCTTCAGCAAGCCGGCGACCGCAACTGTGGCAAGCGTGTACCCGAGGACGAGCGCGCCCGAGTCGCCCATGAAGATCCGCGCGGGGAAGAAGTTGTGGCGCAGGAAGCCGATACACGCGCCGGCGACAACCGCCGAGAGGATCGCCGCGTCTACCTTCCCGAGCGAGAGGGCGAGCACGGCGAAGGTCACGCCGGAGATCCCGCACACACCTGACGCGAGGCCGTCCAACCCGTCCAGAAAGTTGACCATGTTCATGACCGCGACGATCCACAGCACCGTCGCCGGCACGCCGACCCAGACCGGAACGTCGACCGCGCCGACGAACGGCAGC
>JBBQPW010000015.1:0-17381 GCA_038216845.1 Gaiellales bacterium
CAGCTCGAGGTGCTCGGCGTGCGAGAGGCACGACACGATCAGCTCCTCGGGGTAGCCCTCGTCGCGCAGGATCGCCGCACCGTCCTGCGGATGCTTGTCGAGCGTGGGGTGAATCTCGTAGTCGAAATCGTGCAACAACGCGGTGCAGCCCCAGAACACCTCGTCCTCCGACCAGAGCCGCGCGTAGAACCTCGTCGACGCCTCGACGGCTAGGGCGTGACGCAGCAACGCCTCGCTCTTCGTGTAGTGGGTGAGCGTTGCCCATGCCCTCTCGCGGATGACCTCCATGCGGCTCGCTACCATACCGCGCGCCTCATGCAGTCGTTCGTCATCGAAGGCGGCCGGCCGATCTCCGGAACGGTCCGAGCAGCCGGGAACAAGAACGGTGCGCTGCCGATCCTCGCCGCCACCGTGCTCGCCTCCGAGGAGGTGCACCTTGCGAACCTGCCGCGCATCCGCGACGTCGAGGTGATGGTCGAGTTGCTCGCCGACCTCGGCGCGGCGGCGGAGTGGACGGGGCAGAACGAGGTGCGAGTCGACAGCTCCGGCGTGTCGAAGACCGAGCTCGACCCTGACCTGGGCCGCGAGATCAGAGCCTCGTTCCTGCTCGCAGGCCCGCTTCTCGCGCGATTCGGCCGCGCGGTCGTCCCGCCCCCGGGCGGCGACGTGATCGGCAGGCGACGCCTCGACACGCATATTCACGCGTTTGCGGAGCTCGGAGTCGAGATGGAGCTCAACGGTGCCTACGACCTCCGCACGAAGGGGCTTGTCGGCACGCGGATGTACCTCGACGAGGCGTCCGTGATGGCGACGGAGAACGCAATCATGGCCGCAGTACTCGCGTCGGGCGAGACCATCGTCGGGCATGCCGCCTGCGAGCCGCACATCCAGGATCTGTGCCGCTTCCTGGTTACGATCGGCGCCGAGATCGAGGGGATCGGCTCCAATGTTCTCCGGATTCGGGGCGTCGACAGACTCGGCGGTGGCACGTATCGCATCGGCCCCGAGCATGTCGAGGTCGCGAGCTTCGCGGCGCTCGCGGCGGTCAGCGGCGGCGACCTTACGATCGAGGACGTGCAACCGGACGACCTGATCTCGATCGTCCCGGCATTTCGCAAGCTCGGGATCGAGCTCGAGGTGGGGGACACGTCGCTCCGCGTTCGACCCGGGCAAGAGCTCGCCGTCGTCGACGATCTCGGCGGTCAGATCCCGAAGATCGAGAGCGGCATCTGGCCGGCTTTCCCGGCAGACCTCACGTCGATCGCCGTCGTCGCGGCGACGCAGGCGACCGGCACCGTGCTCGTCTTCGAGAAGATGTTCGAGAGCCGCCTGTTTTTCGTCGACAAGCTGGTGTCGATGGGCGCCCGCATCATCCTCTGCGACCCGCATCGGGCGGTCGTGACGGGGCCGGCGAAGCTCTTCGGTCAGCGGCTCGAGAGCCCCGATATCCGCGCCGGCATGGCGATGGTGATCGCCGCTCTCTGTGCCGAGGGCCGGTCGACGATCGGCAACATCGGCCAGATCGACCGCGGCTACGAGCGGATCGACGAGCGCCTTCGTGCTCTCGGCGCGTCGATCGAACGCACCGATATCTGAAGCACAGCTACAGAGGAGGGCTCCATGGAGAAGGTCGTGATCCGAACCGAGGCAGCGCCCGCACCGTTCCAGGGCGCCCCGTACAACCAGGCGATCCGCGTCGGCGAGCTCGTCTTCGTGGCCGGGCAGCTCGGTCTCAAACCAGGTGACGCTGCTGTCGAAGGCGACATCACCGTTCAAACCGAGCAGGTGTTGCGCAACCTGGAGGCGATTCTCGAGGAGGCCGGCAGCTCGCTCGCGAATCTGGTCAAGACGACGGTCTATCTCGTCGATCTCGGCGATTTCGCGGCGATGAACGAGGTCTATGCCCAGCATGTGGGCGATCGACCGCCGGCACGCGCGACGATTGAGATCTCGAAGCTCCCGTCCGGCGCGCTCGTCGAGATCGAGGCTGTCGCGCACACGTAGCCGCTCGCCAGTCACAATCGGGCGGTGTCGACGGTTGTCCGCCAGTTCGTCCGTGGGTTCGGGCTCGACGCCTACGTCGTGGGCGGTGCGGTGCGCGACGAGCTGCTCGGCCTACCGCACAAGGACGAGGACTTTCTCATCCTCGGCGTCGATCACGCCGGTTTGCGAGCGGCGCTCGCGCCGCACGGCCGGGTCGAGGACATGGACGTCCACGGCCAGCTCGTCGGTGTCCGCTTGTACCCCCACGACCCGGCGACGCGCGCTGCGGCGCCTTCGGGAATCGAGTTGACGCCACCGCGAGCCGAACGGAGCACGGGACCCGGCCACCGCGATTTCGAGATCATCGCCGATGCCGGCATCACCCTCGAAGAGGACATGGGCCGGCGAGACTTCACGGTGAACGCGCTTGCCCGACGGCTGGCGACAGGCGAGCTCGTCGATCCGTTCGACGGGCTGGCCGACCTCCGAGCACAGCTGCTGCGGGCGGTGTCGCCGACCTCGTTCAGCGAGGATCCGCTGCGCATCCTGCGTGGACTGCGGCTCGTGAGCCAGTTGGGGTTCGACGTCGAGCCCGGGACGCTCGCCCAGATGAAACGCGAGGCGGGCGGTCTTCGGCACGTCGCCGCCGAACGGATCGGCGGTGGCCTGGCGGCAGACGGTCTCGGCGAGCTGTCGCGGCTCCTTCTCGGCGCCGAGCCTGCGAAGGCACTCCGGCTGGCGCGGGACACGGGGGCGCTCGTGTCATTCCTGCCTGAGTTCAAGGCCAGCATCGGGTACGACCTGGGTTCTCCGCGCCAGCCGGTGTCGCTCGACGAGCACGTCTTCCTCGTTGTCCAGGCGGCCGCCGAAGCCGATGCGTCGCTCGCCGTACGGGTGGCGGCATTGCTGCACGATCTCGGCAAGCCGGAAGCCGATCGGCTGGGAACGTCTCACGCCACAGAAGGCGAGCGGATCGCGCGAGTTGTGCTGGCGCGCCTTCGCTACCCGACGAGGCTCCGGCGAATCGTTGCCCGTCTCGTGGCCGAACACGCGTTTCACACGGAAGGTAGGTGGGACGGCGTGGAGGCGCGGAGGTTCCTTGTCGCGCACAGTGACGATCTGGCGTTCGAGCTTGTCGCACACAAGGCGGCCGATCTCGCGACGAAGCGGGTCCCGCGGGAAGAGCTCGACGGTCTCGCACGGCTTGCAGAAGCTCTGGAGCGCGAGCGGTCCAGCCCGCACCGGCTCGATGATCTCGTTGTCGATGGGACGCATCTGATCGCGGCGGGGATCCCGGAGGGCCCAGACCTCGGCCGAATCCTCGGCGTGCTCCTGTCGGAGGTGGTGGACGACCCGACGCGGAACGAGCGCAGGTGGTTGCTCGCGCGTGCACTCGAGGAGAGCCAATGAACGTCGAGCGCGTTCGCGCGGCCTATGACAGCGTGCGGGCGGAGGTCGGGGCCAGCGTGACGGTCGTGGCCGCTACGAAGTACGTGTCCGTCGAGAGCATGGCGTTGCTGGCGGAAGCGGGCATCGAGATCGTAGGTGAGAACCGTGCGCAGGATCTCGACCAGAAACACTCGGCATACGCCAACCTCTTCCGTTGGCATTTCATCGGTCACCTGCAGTCGAACAAGGCGAAGCGGGTCGGCGAGATCTGCGAGCTTGTTCATTCCGTCGACTCCGACTCCGCGGCAAGGCGGATGAGCATTCCGCTTCTCCTCGAGGTCAATCTGACCGGCGAGGCGTCGAAGTCCGGCATCTCCCCGGGCGAGGTTCCGTCGTACGTCGAGCGGTACCCGCTGATTCGCGGCCTCATGACAATGCCGCCTCTCGCGTCCGACCCAGAGTCGTCCCGCCCGTGGTTTCGCCAACTCCGTCAACTGGCGGCCGAGACGGGCCTCCGCGAACTGTCGATGGGAACGTCTCAAGACTGGCGGATCGCTGTCGACGAGGGTGCCACGCTCATCCGACTCGGCAGCACGTTGTTCAGCGACCCATAGAGCGACCTTCGCTCTTTGCGGTCTTTCGCTCGGGGCACCCCTAACCCACCACCCAGTTTCAATTCTAACCTGGCAACACGCCTGAATGGGTGACAGCTTCGCTCAAACTGTGCGGCGATCTATCCACAGGGCGGGCGTCGGGACGGTGCGTCAGCCGACAGGGTTAGAATCCGCGCTGGCATGGGATTCGCAGAGATGTGGAACAGGACACTCGCGTATTTCGGCATCGCCGAAGAGGACGATTGGGATGAGGACGGGCTGACGACGAACGAGGAGCTCGAGCGGGACTACCAGGCCCGTGACCGACATAACGTTCGACGGTTGCCACGGCGTGCAGAGCCCAGCGACTGGAGCGATGCCGGTGACGAGGAACCAGTTGTGCGGTCGCGCAGCAGCAGATCGAGGGTGCGCAGCGTCGACTCGAGCCGCGACGAGACGAGACGGGGGTCAGCCGGCCGTCACGATTCGGGTCAGAAAGTGCATCTCGTGCTGCCGCGTAGCTTCAACGACGCGCAGCAGATCGCCGACCGTTTCAAAGACTCGGTTCCGGTGATCCTCAACTTGCAGAACGCGGACAACGAGCTGTCGAAGCGGCTGATCGACTTCGCGAGCGGACTGACCTACGCGCTCGAGGGCAGTATGCAGCGTGTGGCCGACAAGGTGTTCCTCCTCACGCCGAGGAACGTCGAGCTGTCTGCGGAGGAGCGCGCCAGAGCGCTCGATCGCGGCGGTTTCTTCAACCAGGTCTGATCGCAGGCGGCAGAGGTGTAGGAGAGGTACGGCCGGCGGCGAACGTCTCCGCATGGGCGACCAACTCGCCGCTGTTGCGGTGCTTGCCGACGTCAGGACGACGATCGCGCATTTCGTGGACGTATTTCTCTACGTCTACATCGCGCTGATCTTCGTCTACATTCTCACCACCTGGCTGCAACTACCGCATTCGTCCGTTCTCGGGCGGATTCAGCGGTTTCTCTTCGACGTCTGCGACCCCTACCTGCGGCTGTTTCGTCGCTTCATCCCGCCGATAGGTCCCCTCGACCTGTCGCCGATGGTCGCCATCCTTGTCTTGTACATCGTCAATCGCGTGATCCACAGCGTGCTCTAAGGAATGGGAGGCACCTCATGTCAATGACCCCCGTTGAGGTCAGGCACCAACAACTGAAGCGCGGAATGTTCGGCTACCGCCGGCGCGGCGTTGACGATCTGTTGACCGATATCGCCGACAGTTTCGAGGTCGTCTGGCGTGAACGCGCCGATCTCGTCGACCGTGTCGAGGAGCTGGAAACGGACCTTGCACGACACGTCGAGCTCGAAGGACTGCTGCGCTCGACACTGATCTCGGCCGAGCGCGCGGCGCAGGAGCAACGTGACCGTGCGCGTCGCGAGGCAGACACGATTCTCGGTGAGGCGCACGCGGAGGCGAGGACAGTCACCCGCGATTCTCTTTCGGAGAAGGAACGACTGGATGGTGAGGCGCGACGAATCGCTGCGTTGCTGCGGGCTGCCCTGGCGGTCGTCGAGGAGAGTGAGAGCGACGTGTCGGCCGGTCAAACCGTCGATGAGCCGGCGCCGGCTTCCGGTGCGGTCTCCGAGCCCGAGGTGCCGCCTGCATCGGACGATCGACCGGGGATCAGGAGGATCGCCGGGTAGCGTCGATATCCTGTCGGATGTGCCCGCCGCATCATCATCTCTGCGCGTCTCGAACCGCTCGGAGGGCGTCGAAGCATGAGCGAGCCGGCACGTAGCCAACCCGACCTCGATCGTCCCCTCGACAGAGTCCGCCGCCAGCCGGATGTACGCGTCGGCTCGGCGACCAACGCCCTCGCCCCGATTTCGAGCGCTGAGCGCTCCCATCGAGCCGGACCGCCGCAATGGCTCGCGCTGGCGCTCGTAGCCACAGCCGCCCTGGCCGCCGACCAGATCACGAAGCACGTCGTTGCGAACGCGCTTCGACCCGACCGGTCGGTACAACTCGTCGGGCCCTTCTCGATCGAGCACGTCCACAACTCCGGCATCGCGTTCGGACTCTTCGCGAGCAGAACCTCGGCCGTCGTCGTGCTCACCGGCATTGCCGTCGCGGCGATGCTCGTGTTCTTCGGGCGCTCTGCCGGACGTCACCGTTTGTTGCCGGTGGCGCTCGGTTTCGTTCTCGGGGGCAGCGTCTCGAACCTCATCGACCGGATCCGACTCGGCTACGTCACCGACTTCCTGCACGTTCGGTACTGGCCCGCGTTCAACCTCGCAGACAGCTTCATCGTCATCGGTGTCGCGCTTCTGTTCGTCTCCTTCGTCGCAGCCGACCGCACGAGCCCACACGTTGGCACCGCTCCGCTTTCGCGTTTCTGAGACCGACGCTGGCGCACGGCTCGATCGCGTTCTCGCCGCGCGGCTCGAGATCGGCTCGCGCGGTCTGGCCGAGCGGCTGATCGAGCACGGCAACGTCGAGGTCGATGGAGCCGCCCGCGCGAAGAGCCACCGCCTGGCAGGCGGCGAGCAGATCGACGTCGACGTGCCCGAAAGCGTTCCGCTGGTGCCGGAGGCGCTCGACATCCCGATCGTCTGGGAGGACGAGTACCTCCTCGTCGTCGACAAGCCGGCGGGGATCGTCGTCCACCCTGCCGGTGGCACGAACGCCGGCACGCTGGTCAACGGGTTGCTCACGCTCGGTGCCGCAGGCGGGGACGAAGGCCGACCAGGCATCGTCCACCGGCTCGACAAGGACACGTCCGGCCTGATGATCGTCGCCCGCTCGGAGGAGGCACACGGGCGGCTGCAGGACCTGATCCGCGAACGAGACGTGGAACGCCGGTACCTCGCCCTCGTCAAAGGTGCCCCGAAGTCGCAGACAGGTCGTATCGAGGCGCCGATCGGCCGGGATCGCCACGATCGCGCACGGCACTCGATCGACACCGACACCCCTCGCGACGCGGTGACATGGTTCGTGCTAGAGGAAATGATCGGCGACCGAGCGCTGCTCGAACTGCGCCTCGAAACGGGCCGGACGCACCAGATCCGCGTTCACCTGGAGGCAATCGACCTCCCGATCTGCGGCGACCCGACATACGGTGTTGCCGGCGACCTCGAACTCACACGGCAGTTCCTCCACGCCCGCGAGCTCCTCTTTCGACATCCCTTCACCGGTGACGACCTCGCGCTCTCGTCACCGCTGCCGGACGATCTCGCCGCCGCGCTCGAACGCGCTCGCAGTTAGACTGGCAGACGCTTCTGTCCCGACTCTCCGGCGACCCGACCCGAGTGGGGGTGCCGCGGCTCCGTTCCTTCTGAGCCCGGTTCCGCTCGCGTCCGCCGGCTGTACGACAATCAAACCACGCGAAAGGGGCTGGTCCCTCGATGGCAGTCGTCTCCATGAAGGAGCTGCTGGAGGCTGGAGTTCACTTCGGCCACCAGACACGCCGCTGGAACCCGAAGATGCGGCGCTTCATCTTCGCCGCACCGTTCGGCGAACTCGCCGTACGCGGCGGCATCTACCTGATCGACCTCCAGCAGACGCAGGAGCTGCTGCAGGAAGCACACGATTTCGTCCGCAACATCGCGGAGCGCAACGGCACCGTCCTGTTCGTCGGTACGAAGAAGCAGTCGCAGGAAGCAGTCGCCGAGCACGCGACGCGGGTCGGCATGCCGTTCGTCAACAACCGCTGGCTCGGTGGCCTGCTGACGAACTGGCGCACCATTGCCGACCGCATTGCCTATCTCCACGATCTCCGCCGTCTCCGCGACGACGGTCAGCTCGACCTGCTCCCCGCGAAGGAGCGCATCACGATGCTGAACGAGCTCGAGAAGCTGGAGGCGAACCTCGGCGGCGTCGCCGACATGCGGAAGCAGCCGGACGCCGTCTTCATCGTCGATCTCCGCAAGGAGCAGCTGGCGGTGCGCGAGGCAAAGCGTCTCGGATTGCCGGTGATCGCGCTCGTCGACACGAACTGCGACCCGGACGAGGCCGAATACATCATTCCGGGCAACGACGACGCGATCCGCTCGTGCAACCTGATTGTGCGCGCAATCGCGGACGGGATTCAGGCGGGGAAGCAAAAGGTCACCGAGAAGGAGATCGCGCAGGCGCAGGCCCGGGCGGAAGCTCAGGCAGCAGAGGCAAAGGCCAAGGCGGAAGCCGAAGCCGCGGAGAAGGCCGAGGAAGAAGCGGCTGAGCCGGTCGCCGACGACATCGCGGGTGTTGAGCCGAATGCCGAGGCCGCTGAGGTTGCAGAGGTCGAGACGGAAGGAGTGGAAGCGTGAGCGTTGTCGAGATCAGCGCAGCGCTCGTCAAGGAGCTCCGCGACCTCACCGGCGCGGGGATGATGGACTGCAAGCGCACCCTGCAGGAGACGGGCGGCGACATCGAAGCCGCGCGGACACTCCTGCGAGAGAAGGGGATGGCACGTGCAGGCAAACGTGCCGACCGCGAGACGACCGAGGGCCTCGTCGGCACGATCGTCGCCGACGGCGTCGGCTCGATCGTCGGAATCGGCTGCGAGACCGAGCCGGTGTCGAAGAGCGACGAGTTTCAGGCGTACGCAGAGAAGGTGCTCCGAGCTGTGCATGCCGACGGGGCGGAAGCCGCGCCCTCGCTCGACACTGAGCGGCTCGAGCTGATGGGCAAGCTCGGCGAGAACATCGTCGTTGTCGGCGCTGCGCGGGTCGAGGGCGGAACACTTGCCCAGTACGTCCACCCGCCCGCGAACAAGATCGGCGTTCTCGTGCAGCTCGAGGGCGGCTCGACCGAGCTCGGCCGCCTGCTCGGGATGCACATCGTGTTCGCACGGCCCGAGTGGAAGACCCGCGACGAGGTGCCTGGCGACGCGGTTGAGGCCGAGCGGCAGATCTTCCTCAACTCGGACGAGCTGGAGTCGAAGCCCGAGGGCGCGCGTGAGAAGATCGTCGAAGGCATGCTCGCCAAGCGTTTCTTTGCGGCGGCACCCGGAGGCGTCCTCGCGGATCAGACGTGGATCCACGACGCGTCGAAGACGGTCGGCCAGGCGCTCGCGGATGCGGGCGCGACCGTGACGTCATTCACGCTGCTCACGGTCGCCGGCGCGTGACCGTTCGACCGGAGGAGACGACGGAGCGACCCGCGGTGGCCAGGCCCGCCTTCCGACGCGCCCTGCTGAAGCTGTCGGGCGAGGCTTTCATGGGGGACCGTGACTACGGCGTCGACCCGACGATCGTGCTCACGATCGCCCGGGAGGTCGTCGCCGTTCGGAGCGCGGGGACCGAGCTCGCGATCGTCGTCGGTGGCGGGAACTTCTACCGCGGGATGGCCGTCGCGGCCGAGGGGATGGACCGCTCGACCGCCGACTATGCCGGCATGCTCGCCACCATCCTCAACGCGCTCGCGCTGCAGGACGCGCTCGAGCGGCTGGGCGCCGACACGCGCGTCCAGTCAGCGATCAATGTCTCGGAAGTCGCTGAACCGTACATCCGCCGTCGCGCCATGCGTCACCTCGAAAAAGGGCGAATCGTGATCTTCGCGGCAGGCACCGGGAACCCGTTCTTCACCACCGACTCGGCGGCAGCCCTTCGCGCCCTCGAGATCGGCGCCGAGGCGATCCTGATGGCGAAGCACGGCGTGCAGGGCGTCTACGATGGAGACCCGCGGGACGATCCGGAGGCGCGTTTCCTGCCCGAGCTCACGCACCTCGAGGCGATCGAACGTGGCCTCAAGGTGATGGACACGACCGCCCTGTCGCTGTGCATGGACAACGGCTTGCCGATCCATGTCTTCGAGCTGGCCGAAGGGAACATTCTGCGCATCGCCGGCGGTGAGCGCGTCGGCACGATCATCTCGACCAGTGCACATTCGACCTCGGATCACACGACCTCGACGGAGTAGGAGAAGCCGATGGCAGCGATCGAAGATTTCATCGCCGATGCGACACGCCGCATGGACAAGTCGATCGAGACGACGCGGAGCGAATTCAACGGCGTCCGAACGGGGCGGGCCTCCGTCGGGCTCCTCGACCGCATCGCAGTCGACTACTACGGCACGTCGACGCCGCTGAAGAACATGGCCACGATCGGTGCCCCCGAGCCGCGGCTGCTCACGATCCAGCCGTTCGACCCGACGCAGATCAAGGCGATCGAGAAGGCGATCCAGGAGTCCGACCTCGGCCTGACGCCGTCGGACGATGGCAAGACGATCCGCCTGCCGATCCCCCAGCTCACCGAGGAGCGGCGCAAGGAGCTCGTCAAGGTCATCCGCCGCTACGGCGAGGACGGCAAGGTCGCGATCCGCAACGTGCGCCGCGACGTGATGAAGCACCTCGAGGAGCTCGTGAAGAACGGCGAGGTCGGCGACGACGAGGAACGGCGCGCCGAGGGGCATGTGCAGAAGCTCACCGACGAGCACGTCGCGCGCATCGACGAGCTGCTGAAGCACAAGGAAGCGGAGATCATGGAGGTTTGACCGCTGTCGCGGCCAAGCCTCTAAGACAATCCCGCCCGATGAAGCCCAACGAGCAGGCACGGCCTGACGCGCGAGCGTCCCGTGCCCCTAGCGATGCTCGGAGCGAAGCGAGGAGCATCGCAATCATCATGGACGGGAACCGGCGTTGGGCGGAGAACCGTGGTCTCACCGTGGCCGACGGACATCGCGAGGGCGCGCGCGCGCTCAGGCGCACAGTTGAGGCGTCGATCGATCGAGGCGTCGCCTCGCTCGCGGTCTACGGCTTCTCGACCGAGAACTGGATGCGCCCGGCCGACGAGGTGGCGACGCTCATGGAGATCCTCGGCGAGACGATCGACCGCGAGCTTCCGGACCTCGCCGAACAGGGTGTGCGCACACGATTCTTCGGTCGTCGCGACCGGGTGCCCGGCGACCTGCCGGCCCGCATGGAGGAGCTCGAACGCGCGACGGCCGATCGGGACGTCCTACAGCTGTGGATCGCGTTCGACTACGGCGGGCGCGCCGAGATCGTCGCGGCAGCGCGACGGCTCGTCGAGGACGGCATCGCTGCCGGAGCCGTCGATGAGCACGCGGTGGCCGCGCGGCTCTACGCCCCGGGGCTACCCGATCCGGATCTCGTGATCCGCGCGTCGGGCGAGCAACGGCTCTCGAACTTCATGCTCTGGCAGTCGGCCTACTCGGAGCTCGTCTTCACGGATACGCTGTGGCCGGATTTCGGGGCCGCTGATCTCGACATCGCGCTCGACGAGTTCGCGCGACGGCAGCGGCGCTTCGGAGGTCGCTGACGTGCGGCCCATGAGCCCGCTCGTGTCGCGCGTCGTCGTCGGCGGCGCGCTTCTCCCCGTCGTCTTGTACGTCGTTTGGCTCGGTGGCTGGTGGCTGTTCGGGCTCGCGCTCGTCGGCGGTCTCGTCGCGCTGCACGAGCTGTACTCCATGTCCCGCTCGCTGCGGCCGCTGGTCCTCGGCGGCTACGCGGGACTCGTGTTTGCACTCATCGGAGCCGAGCTCGGCAGCGCGCCGTGGCTCGTAGCCGGCATTGTCGGCACGTTTCTGTTCGCCTTCCTCGTCTTCGGAGTCTCGGATGCGAGGCCGTCGTTCACGGCGTCCATGGGGACGACGCTGCTCGGGGTCGTCTGGGTCGCGGGAGGGCTCGCACTGCTGATCATCCTGCGCGACGTGCCGCAGCACGGCCGGCTCGCGGTGCTCACCGTTCTGCTCGCGGTCTGGGCCGACGACAGCGCCGCGTACTTCGTCGGCCGCCTGCTGGGCCGCCACCGCATGGCGCCGACGATCTCGCCCGGCAAGACATGGGAAGGGTTCGTCGCGGGAGCGCTCACGGCAATCGCCGTCTGCTTCTTCGCCCTCTACAAGCAACACTTCCTGAGCAGTCTCGAGGCGGTGGCGCTCGGCGCGGCGGTTGCCGTCTCCGCGGCTCTCGGCGATCTCTTCGAGTCGGCCGTCAAGCGTGACCTCGGCGTCAAGGACTCCGGAAGGATCCTGGGCGGTCACGGCGGCATGCTCGACCGAATCGACGCGCAGTTGTTCGCCGTTCCCGCTGCGTTCGTCATTGTGCTTGCGTTCGGGCAGGCCTGATCAGACGATGTCGTCCTTACACTGCGAATGATGAGACGCGTAGCCCTGCTGGGTGCCACCGGCTCGATCGGCGCCCAGGCCGTCGAGATCGCCGCAGCGCATCCCGGGCTCGAGCTGTGCGGCCTGATGTCGGGAAGTAGCCCACTCGACGAGCTGGCCGCAGTTCACGGGGTCCGCCACACCCAGATCGGCGGTGATCCCACTGATCTGCTGGGGCGGTGCGAGCCGGACATCGTCCTCAACGCGATCGTCGGCTTCGCAGGTGTCCGCGCGACGCTTTGGGCACTCGAGAACGGCGTCGACCTCGCGCTCGCGAACAAGGAGAGCCTGGTCGCCGCGGGCTCGCTCGCGATGGACGCCGCGGCGCGCAGCGGCGCTCTCCTGATCCCCGTCGACAGCGAGCACTCCGCGCTCTTCCAATGCCTGGAGGGGCGAGACGCGGCGAGCGTCCACTCGCTCGTGCTGACTGCGTCCGGCGGCCCGTTCCGCGGTCGGGAGCGCGAGACGCTCGCCGGCGTGACTCCGGAGGAGGCGCTCGTACATCCAACCTGGCGAATGGGACGAAAGATCACTGTCGACTCTGCGACGCTCGCGAACAAGGGGTTGGAGCTCATCGAAGCGCACTGGCTGTTTCGGACACCGTTCGATGCAATCGACGTCGTCGTGCACCCGTCTTCCGTCGTCCACGGGTTGGTCCGTTTCCGAGACGGCGCTGCGCTGGCGCACGTCGGCTACCCGGACATGCGGGTGCCGATCTCGTTCGCCCTCACGTACCCGGACCGGGCGGCCACGCCGGTCACCGCACTCGACCTGGCCGCGGGACTGGTCCTCGAGTTCGAGGCGCCCGATCTCGAGGCGTTCCCGCTCTTGCCCCTGGCACGCCAGGCGGGTGTCGGCGGCGGTACCTACCCCTGCGCGTACAACGCAGCGAACGAGGTCGCGGTCGCCGCGTTCCTCGACGGCCAGATCGGCTTCCTCGACATCGCCGCAACGGTCGAGGAGACACTCGCGGAAGTGGATGGCTCACCCGCGCACGACCTAGATGAGCTCATCGCCGCCGACGCGGAAGCACGAAGAATCGCCGGTCGGAGGCGCGTCACGGTCGCCCCATGAGCTTCGTAATCGCCATCGTCGGCCTTGGCGCCCTTGTCCTCGTCCACGAGGCCGGGCATTTTTTCGCTGCGCTCGCACTCAAGATGCGGCCGAGGAAGTTCTATCTCGGCTTTCCACCAGCGGTGGTGAAGACGACCCGTCGGGGGATCGAGTACGGCATCGGTGCGATCCCGCTCGGCGGCTTCGTCAAGATCCCGGGGATGCACCGGCCCGCCCCGGGTGACGTTGACGCGCACCTGGTGCGCATCGTCGGCGAGGCGCCCGATCTCGGTGGCCCGATCGAACGGCTGCGTTTCGCCCTCGGAGCCGGCGACCACGACGCGGCGCGCGCCGCGCTTGCGACCGTGCGCGATATGGTTGGTGAGCGAAACCTCTCGGCCACGGGACGGAAGTCCGCGGAGCGGGGGATCGACGACCTCGCCGACGCGCTTGGCCCGGACGCCTACTGGCGTGCGGCTCCATGGAAACGCGTGCTTGTCATCGCCGCTGGGCCAGGGGCGAATATCCTGCTGACCGTCGTCCTGCTGACCGGACTCTTCATGACGTCTGGAGGCAAGGCGACGACGCAGGTCGACCGGGTCGTCGACGGGTCACCCGCGCAGGCGGCGGGACTCAACGCGGGCGATCGAATCGTGACGATCAACGGTGCGCCGACGACGGCCGTCGAGATCCCGCGGCACATCTCTTCGTCCCGCGGAAACCCGCTTGTCCTGACGGTCAGTCGCGATGGCACCCGTGTGAAGATCGGACCCGTCGCTGCGAAGAAGGATCCCGTCGACGGCATCTACCGGATCGGGTTCGCGCTTCAGAGCGAAGGCCTTGGTCTGCCAGAAGCGACGCATGCGTCGGTCGACGCGACGTGGAGTGTGACACGGAGCATCGGTGGCTCGCTCGGCCACCTCGTCAGCGGCAGCGGCCGGAAGGACATCTCGAGCCCGGTCGGAATCGTTCAGGGCTCGTCCGACGCCGCCAAGCAGGGTGCAGTCTCGTACCTCGAGGTGCTGGCCTTGATCTCGCTCTCGATTGCGCTGCTCAACCTCCTGCCACTCCTGCCGCTCGACGGCGGGCACATCGCGTTCTCTCTCGTCGAAGGCGTGCGCGGGCGGGCGGTTGCGAGAGAGGTGTACGAACGGGTCTCGGTCATCGGCATCGCTCTCGTTCTCCTGCTGTTTGTAATCGGCCTGTCGAACGACATCGGCCATCTCTCGTAGACTTCGCACCGCGTCGAAAGCCTTCACGATCTCGTGACGCTCTAGTTCGTTCGCCTGTCACGTGACAGGCGAACGCGCCAGATCGTGACGTCGGTGTGACGGCTTCCCGCGAGGACGTCTCTACACTTGAAGACAATGGGAAGCGCGCTGCAGATCGAGGTCGGCGACGTCGTCATCGGCGCAGGCGCGCCGGTCGTCGTCCAGTCGATGACCCTGACCAAAACCCACGACGTCGAAGCAACCACGGCCCAGATCGCTGCACTCGCCTCGGCAGGCTGCGAGATCGTGCGCGTCGCCGTTCCCAAGACCGAGGACGCCGAGGCACTGCCCAGGATTATTCGCCTATCGCCGCTCCCCGTGATTGCGGACATCCACTTCAACCATTCGCTTGCGTTGAAGGCGATCGAAGCCGGCGTCGCCGCAGTGCGCATCAACCCTGGGAACATCGGAGGCCCCGACCGCGTAGCCGAGGTCGTGCGCGCCGCAAAGGCGAAGGGGATCTCGATGAGAATCGGCGCGAACTCCGGCTCGCTACCCGCGCATCTTCAAGAGCTCGCCCGCCAGGACACGGCCGAAGCACTCGTCACCGAAGCACTGGAACAGGTTGATCTGCTCGAGAAGCTCGACTATCGCGATTTCAAGATCTCGGTCAAGTCGTCCCACGTGCCGACGATGATCCGCGCGTATCGGATGCTCTCCGCGAAGGTGCCGTACCCGCTGCACCTCGGCGTCACCGAGGCCGGCACGCCGTTCGCCGGCACGATCAAGAGCGCCGTGGGCATGGGAGCGCTGCTCGTCGACGGGATCGGCGACACTCTGCGCGTCTCGCTCACCGCAGACCCGGTGAAGGAGGTCGAGGTCGCGTGGGAGATCCTGAAGGCGCTCGGTTTGCGCGAGCGCGGGCCGGTGATGATCGCCTGCCCGTCGTGCGGTCGCGACAATGTCGGCGTCGAGAATCTCGCGGTCGTCGTAGAGGAACGCCTTCGCGCCTACCCGGAGGCGGTCGAGGTAGCTGTGATGGGCTGCGCAGTAAATGGACCCGGCGAGGCGGGCGACGCCGACTTCGGGATCGCCGGCGGCCGCGACGTCGGGTTTATCTACGCGCACGGCCGTGTGCTCAAGAAGGTCCCCTCGGACATCCTGATCGACGAGCTGTTCCGCGAGATCGACACCTGGATCGCCGACGGCATGAAACGCCCGAAGCGCCTCAAGCTCGCGAAGCCGGCCGCGCTCGCGATGGCCGAAGCTTCGCTCATCCCGCTCGACTAGTCTGGACGGGCAACGATGCTGGCCCGTGCCTCACAGCTCTTCCTGACGACTCTGCGCGACGCTCCCTCCGACGCGGAGGCCGTCTCCCACAAGCTTCTCGTCCGCGGTGGTTTCATCCGGCAGTTGAGCGCCGGGATCTGGACATTCCTACCGCTCGGCTGGCGTGTCCACCAGAAGATCGTCCAGATCATCCGCGAGGAGATGAACGCGATCGGCGGTCAGGAGATGCTGATGCCGGTGCTGACTCCCGTCGAGCTCTGGGAGCAGACCGGCCGCGCCGAGATCGCCGAGATCTTCCACCTCGAGGACCGCAACGGCCGCCGGTTCATCCTCCCGATGACACACGAGGAGACGGTCACGTTCCACGCGAAGGAGATTCAGAGCTACAAGCAGCTGCCGCAGATCCTCTACCACTTCGCCGTCAAGGGTCGCGACGAGCCCCGGCCTCGCGGCGGCCTCCTGCGCGTGCGCGAGTTCATCATGAAGGAGGCCTACTCGTTCGACCGCGACGACGAGGGCCTCGACATCAGCTTCCGCAAGCACGCCGGCGCCTATGACCGGATCTTCGAGCGCTGCGGCGTCGAGGTGTTCCAGGTGCAGGCGGAGTCCGGGATGATGGGTGGCAAGGAGTCGATGGACTACCTCGCCCCGTCGGGATCCGGCGAGAACACACTCGTCACGTGCGAGCGCGGTGACTATGCGGCCGACCTCGAGATTGCGCGCGGGATCCCGCGGGCGCCCGAGTTTCCCGCATCGCTCGGCGCTCCGGCCGAAGTCGAGACCCCCGACGTAACCACCATCGAGGCGTTGGCGGCGTTCCTCGGCGTCGATGCCGCCGCTACGTCGAAGGCGATGCCCGTCGTGACCTCCGACGGGACGGTCGTTCTCGGCCTTGTCAGAGGCGACGATCGGTTGGAGGAGGCTAAGCTGGCCGCCGCCCTCGGGGCAGCGGTGAGACCGGCAACCGTCGACGAGATCCGCGCGGCGTTCGGAGCCGAGCCTGGCTCGCTCGGGCCGATCTCCTTCTCCGGTCCTGTCCTCGCCGACGAGGCCCTACGCGAAGGCCAGTTCGTGGCCGGTGCCAACCGCACCGGCTGGCACCTCCGCGGCGTCGAAGCCGGACGGGACTTCGAACCGAGGTTTGCGGACATCCGCGAGTCGAGAGACGGTGACACCTGCCCGAATTGCGGTGGTCGCCTCCGGTTTCAGACCGCCATTGAGGTCGGGCACATCTTCAAGTTCGGCAGCAAGTATTCGGAGCCGCTCGGCGCAACGTTCCTCGACGAGGACGGGAAGGAACGTCCGCTCGTCGGTGGCAGCTACGGCATCGGGCCGGGGCGGATCATGGCGGCGCTCGTCGAGCAGCGCCACGACGAGAACGGGATCGTTTGGCCGGCGTCGGTTGCGCCGTACCACGCGCATGTCGTCGGACTTATAGGCGGCGAGGAGATTGCCGCGAGCACGGCCTCGGAGCTCGCGGCGCACGGCTTCGACGTGCTGCTCGACGATCGGGTCGGTAGGGCGGGGGAGAAGTTCGCGGATGCCGACTTGCTCGGTTGCCCCGTTCGGGTGACAGTGGGCAAGAAATCGTTGGAAGACAATGCGGTCGACGTGAGGTCGCGCGCGGCTGGAGACGACACGCGCGTTCCGACCAGCAATACCGTCAATTGGGTCGTGACATGGATGGAGGAGCAGTAATGGCGGCGAAACCTCGGAAACTGAGCACGGAGACCCTCGGTCAGACGATCGAGAAGCTGATGGCGGAGACCGGTCTCACGTACAGGGCGC
>JBBQPW010000016.1:0-17177 GCA_038216845.1 Gaiellales bacterium
CGCCTCTGCGGCGCAAGCCCGATCCCCGCCTCCTCCGGACGCACGAGCAGACACCGGCTCAACCGGGGCGGTGACCGCAAGGCCAACCGTGCACTCCACCTGATCGCCGTCTGCCGGCTGCGCTACTGCACCCGCACCCGCACCTACGCCAACCGTCGCACCGCCGAGGGCCTGACCAAACCCGAGATCATCCGCTGCCTCAAGCGCTACATCGCCCGCGAGCTCTACCACACCCTCCGCGCCGACCTCGCCGACCTCAGCCCCTCGACCCCACCGGCACGACAAACGGTCACGATCAGCTGCGCCGCAGGGCCGATCAGCATCACCCCCACCAGAGCGACCCCCACCACCAGACGCCGCCGCACTTGACATCTATAGGAACGTCCGCAACCGGGCGCTGCTGATCCGCTGGTCGAAGAAAGACGCCAACCACCTCGCCCTACTCCAACTCGCCAGCGGCCTGATCGCCTTCAAGAAAGCCCACACCGCCCAGCTCGCGCTCGCCCAACCGGGATAGGCCCTTAGGCGCCAGCGAGGCGACGCCGCGGGCAGCAGCGAAGGCGACCGCGACACCGAGAACAGTGCCGAACACCGCCAGTGCCGCGGCCAGGACGGCGACCAGGCGCAGCAGTGACCAGCGGCGAAGGCCGATCGCCTTCAAGGTCGCGTACTCGCGCGCTCGGTCTCGGGTCGAGTTGTAGACGGTGATCGCGATCACCAGCACGGCGACCGCAGCGGCGATCGCCACCATGGCGAGCAGCGGGCCAGAGAAGGCGCCGACGAAGAGGTCGCGATCGCGCGCGGCGAGCTCAGTGCGCACATGTGCGGCTACCCCCGGCACGGCGTCGTTGATGCGGGCGACAAGCGTCATCGGGTCGACACCCCGCTTCGGTGTCACCAGGAGGAACGTCGCCGTCCCGGGCTGGTCGTTGAGCGCGTTGGCCGTCTCGCGCGTCGTGAACGCGAGCGGGGTCATGAAGCCGCTCGTCCCGCTCGAGAGGCCGACGATCTTCAGGTTGGTACCGCGGAAGCGCAGCGTCGATCCCACTTTCAGGCCGTACTCGGACGCGAGCATGCGGTCGACTGCTAGCTCACGGGCTGCCTTCGGCGGGCGTCCTGTGGCGAGCTTCCAGGGCCCGCCGCCGCGGCCGGGGTCGTAGCCGATCAGCAGCGCGAGCACGCGCCGATCGTGCAGGCTCAGCATCGCGTAGCCCTCGCTGATCGGGGCTGCATCCGCCACGCCGGAAACGCGGGCGACGCGTGCGGCGATCCCGTCGGGAAGGACGGACGTCTGGGAGAGGAAGTCACGTGATCCCGCCTGCCCGACGACGACCGGCGGCTGGTGGTCGAAATACGTTGTCGCCTGTTCTCCCATCCCACGCCGAAGCCCGCTCAAGAGCAGGACGAGCGCCACCGCCGCTGCCACAGCGATCAGAGCGACGGTCAGCTTCGCCGGCTCGGCGAGCAGCTGGCGCCGGGCGACCGGGATGCGGCCGCTACTTCGCGTGATGGCTCGCATGGCTTCCGGGCTGCTCGATTGTTGGCGTCGGTGTCGAGCCGCTGTCGCTACCGGTGATCGCGGGCGCAATCACGAGTGACGAGATTGTGAACATGCCGGCGAATACGACGACGGCGATCGCCGGTGCGACCCAGGTGCGGAAGCGGCGGTGCAGGCGTAGCAGGAACGGCACCGACGCCACGAATCCGATCACGGCGAAGAGCGCGGTACCGCCGGCACCGGCAAGGAGAGCAGCGCCGGCGAGCGGGCCGACATGGTGCAACACGTGCGGCAGCACGCCCAGGATGACACCCCAGACGGCGGCGAGTACCGCCCAGGCTCGTCCGACCAACGAGTGCTGCGGCTGCGATGTGTCGACAACGCTCACAGTGGTTTCTCCTCGTTGTGGCGGTCTCGCTGGGCGAGCCGAACCGCCGCGTAGACGACCGCGCCGGTGAGCACGATCAAGGACACCATCATCGTGGGCATCCACACCCAGTCCCAACCGTCGACGTAGCCGTGCATCTCAGCCTCCTTGTGGTTGTCCTGGACGATCGTTCGGTCCCAGCCGTTCGGCATCGGTGACATCGCCGATACCTGGCTGGGGTAAATCACTGATCGGCCCCGTCGACCGGGTCGAGGACGACCAGCTGGCCGGTCAGGACTCCGGCCTGGCAGGTGAAGCCGTACTCGCCGGCCTTGCTAGGGAAGAGATCGACCGGGACGTCCTCGTGAAGCGGGAGCGTCACGCTCTTGCCGAAGTCGGGACGGGCCTGAGGTTGCTCGTAATGAAGGGGTCCGCGGTTTCGAGTCCGCGCGTCGGCTTAGGGATTCATGCGGTAATGCGATGCGGCCGACCGGCTACCTTGGGGTAACGCGAAAGTTCGGTAGCGCGTATCGCGGTTTGCGCCGTCCGCGAGCCGGCCTCGTCCACACCCCGCTTGCAAGTGTTCAGGTGGCGACTGGCCAGCCCGTCGTTCGCTCCCCGCGTCAGCTGAAGATTCGCTATCCGAAGATCAATCGAGGAAGCGCCGAGCCTGGTTGAAAGAGGTTCGTCGGGAGTGAGGTTGCGAAGTCGAGGTCAACGGTCATCCGCGTTCCGAGAACTCCGTTTGGGAGAGGCATCGAGACGCACGGCACTGAAGCGGCGGAGTAGAGCTTCAGACCGGCCATCGCACCGTCGCGATCGAAGCGCTCTTGGCCGGCGAGCGCGTAATCGCTCCCGAGTTCCTCCATGACCACGCGATCGACTTTTGCCACGAGGCCAGCGTCGTTGGCGACCCGGCCGCGTAGCTCATCGGCCAGATCATGGATCGACCTGCCGCTTCCTTGCATCGTCACCGGCCCCGTCACCACCCGAGCCCGCACGCCCGAGAAGGTACGGGAACGCTATCTCGAGATTTGCGGCTGAGGCAATCAGCAGCTATCGGGATGACAAGCTTCTCTCGCTTCGGAAGGAGAAGGACCGGACATACCGCCGCCTATCTCGACCTGATATCAGATCGGTATCATGCTGGTCCATGCCCAACGTCCACATCCGTGACCTCCCGCCCGAGACGGTGGAAACCCTCCGGGACGCGGCACGCCGACACCGCCGCTCGCTGAACGCGGAGATCGTGGCCGCGCTCGTCGAGCGCGCACAGCGAGAAGAAGAGACCGAGACGCTGCAGGAGCGGATCCGTCAGGTCGCCGGCCGGTGGCGTGTGCGCAACCCGAATGGTTACCCGCCTGGGCTCGAGCCGGAGACGATCATCCGCCAGGCGCGTGACGCCCTCTGAGATCGTCCTCGACGCGTCTGCTTTGATCCGAGGACTCGAGGGGACATCGGACGACGCTCTGACGCTCGTCGAACGCATCGCCGGTGGTGAGGTCAGGGCGCATGTGCCCGACCTGATCACGCCGGAGGCCACGAACGCGCTCCTCCGACTCGTGCGTGGGGGCCGGATGGTGGCGGATGAGGCAGCGGAATTGCTCGATGTCGCGCAGAGCATGCCGCTCGAGCGTCACGCAACAGCCCCGCACGCGCGATCGGCGTTGCTGTTCGCGGCCGAGCGGTCCCTCTCTGCGTACGACGCGTTCTACGCGGTGCTCGCCGATGCGCTGGGCGTAGCGCTTGTCACTGCTGACCGTCGTCTTGCCGATGCGGTTGACTACGCGATTCTGCTCGCTGCCTGAACGCGCCGGTTTTTCGGAACTTGGCCATGGTTACGACAGTGTGGCCACCGAGTCGCCTGCGCTCAGATCGCGAGGACGAGGTCGCGCCAGTCCCCTGGTTTGGGTCTCTGTATACACAGCTCGTCCACCCGCCTGACGATCGGATCGAAGGCGTTCGTCGGCATCGTCCAGATGAGGATCACGCCGGCGTGCGAGCGGCGCCTCGAGGCCCAGCGACGGGCGAGCGGGTCGAAGTCGCGCGCGTTGCGCGTGACGAGCACGCGACCCTGGTCAGTCGCCAGTGCAAGGACGCTCTCGTCGGAGAGCGCGTTCAGCGCGTCGTCCACCTGAAGGGCGACGACGTCATGCCCGCGGCCTCGTAGCGGCTCGCCGATCCTGGGGTCGGAGAGCTGAGCGTCGAGGAGAAGCTTCACTCCTGCCCGGGAGTCTGTCCGGCCGCGCCGACGAACTCGACGAACGGATAGAGCGCGAGCCAATCCTCGACCGACCGCGTGTTCTCGGCGATGGCGGTACCGATCTCATCCGGGTACGCCCGGCGAAAGGCATCGGCCAGTCGGCAGTGCGCCGGCGTGATCCCGTCGTACGCGGCGACGACCTCCTCGGTCGAGCCGAAGTCGTCGAGGATCTGGCACAGCTCCCAGACGTCGAGGCCAGTTGCGAGGATCCACGCCTCCCGATGCGGCGGCTCTCCGCGGAACGCGATGCCTGGGAAGCGGCGTGTCCGCGCGGCCTCCTCGGCGAGCTCCTCGACGACCGAGCTCTTCGAGCGCTGGAGCCGCTTTGCCTCAGCCTCGACGTAGAGGTCGGTGCCCTTGGCAAAGCGAACGCTGAACGGCTGTCCTTTCGCGGCCACTGTCTCCATCCTCGGATCGTATCTCTGACGAACATTACTCAGTAGTGTCTGAAAGTGCCAAGTCCCTGAGTGGGCTACGCGAGTCCGAGCCTGTGCGTGGCCTTGATCTGCCCGGCGCGCTCCGCGTCCAGCCCGACTTCCTCCGCGAACTCGGCCCACCGCACTACCACCTCCGTCACCTCGCCGACGATCGTCTCGGCCCGGCCCCGTTTCATCGACGCGACCTCCGCGATCGCACGCAGGTCGGCGAGCGTGAAGCCGTCGCGCTTGCCGTTGATCGTCATCTGATGCTGGCTCGTCCAACGCCCATCGGGCTGGTAGGCGTGCGTGAGGTCGTACGCGGGCGCGAGTCGCCACCGCCCATCCTGCTCCATCAGGAAGGCGATGTTCTTGACGTGGTCGTCCTGGTTGCGGGCGACGACGTTGAAGGTCATCCGGCGGAACTGCTGCTCGACCGCGTCCATCGAGAGGCCGAGCCGGCGGATCACGAGGAGCGCCTGCTCGTAGCTGTGCGCGCCGGCCTGGTTGTAGTCGAAATGCGCGATCGAGCCGAGCGTCTGCATGTGGAGCTTCGCGTCGCCTTCGAGCCGGTCGAAGCGGCGGGTCATGAAGTGCCGGCGGCCGTTCTCCTCGAGGAGCCGGCAGGGCGACATGACGATGCCCGCTTCCCGCGCCATCAGCGCGTAGGCGTACTCGACGACGCCGAAGCCGAGCGGGTCCTCGAGTTCCTTGTCGCGGTTGCCGCTCACGCCGTCGAACTTGAGGAGCCATTGCTGGAAGCCGGGGCCGGCGTTCACCTGGCCGGAGCGGACCTCGTTCGTCTCAGGGTTCCACGCGATCACCGCCTTCGCTCGAGCCCCGCCGGCCGATGTCCCCACCTCGAGGATCGCTTGCATCGTCACGGCTCGCTGCGGATCGGCGAGGGAGGCTCGGAGGTGCCCGCGCTGGCTCAGGATCTCGGATGCGAGCTCGACGAGCGCGTCGATCTGTAGGGCGTGGGTCGCGGACACCGCAGGCCCGAGTGCCGGCTCGAACTCCAGCGCGCCCATCCCGCGGGTGCCGATGTAACAGAGGCGCTCGACCACGTTGAAGCTCTCGGGCGAGCGTCCCTGGGCTGCAAGCCAGGCGTCGATCAGCGCGTTCCCGTAGCGGTCGGGGAGCGAGTCGGCGAGCAGGCCGGGGAGGCCGCGGAATGTCTCTCGAGCCAGCGTGGGGAAGGCGTAGCGCTCGCCGGGACGGAGCGGCATCGTAAGCGGAGCGATCTCGATGCGGCTGCGCGCGAACTCGGGCTCGTACTCGAAGACCGCTGTGTCGGTGTCGTCCTCGAGGAGGACACCTCCGATCGGCCGGCCCCACAGACGCACGGTCGCGAGCGTGCTCACGTCGTGTCCCACGTCCAGGGCGCGGACGTATCGTCGCGCCTCGACCCGGTGGCACGTTGGCGTTGGCGACCCTGCGAGCGGAGTTGCTCGATCGGGCTCGGCAGAGCATCCGGCACGAGCTGGTCCAGCCGCTCGAGCAAGCCCAGTGCCCGGAGCACTCGGAGAAGCGTCGACGCTCCGACGCGCTCCTCACCCTGTTCCAGCCGGACGAGCGTGCGTCGAGAGATCCCCGCCTCGCGCGCGAGCGCGTCCTGTGTGATGTTGCGCTCCAGCCGCAGGCGCTCGATGCGGCTGCCTGTCTCGGCCAGGACGGCCGCATCGGTCATCAGAGGGGTGATCTTCATAGTGCGCCAACTATAGCACGCTAAAAGAGATTATTAGGCCCTGAGCGCCAAAAATAGCGCAGTAATTTCTCCATCTTGATATCTTCGCGAGTTCGGACAGCGTGACGGCTTGACTTCCGTTGCACGCGGACGGGGGATCGCCTTGCCGTGCGGAAACCTCGCTCTCGAGCGCTTGCTGTCGCCCTTGTCGCGACGGTCGCCGGCGTCGTTGCGGCCTCGGCGCTGGCCGCGAACATCGCGGGCACGAAAGGGAACGACACGCTTCGCGGCACGGCGAAGGCCGACAAGATCGCCGGCGGGGCAGGCAATGACAAGCTCTACGGCCTCGGCGGCAACGATGTCCTGAGCGGCGGCGCGGGGAACGACCTGCTCGTCGGCGGCCCGGGAGCAGACGTTCTCAACTGCGGTCCTGGTCGCGACACGGCGATTGCGGACAAGACCGACAAGCTGGCCGGCTGCGAGGTCGTCAAAGGCCTGCCGAAGCCGCCGCCTCCGCCACCGCCACCTCCCCCGACGACCACCACGACCACGACAACAACGCCTGTTTCACCAGTGACCCCCGGGTCGTACAAGGGCGCAACGCAGGACGGGAACTTCGTGTTCTTCACTGTGACGGCGGATCGCCGGATGACGGATTGGCGTGCCAACGATCTCACGGAGCAGTGCAATGCCGGCTACTACATTCCGGGTGCTATCTCGCTGGGAACCCAGCGCTTCATCCAGATCGGTGACGACGGACACTTTGATTACCTCGCTGACGGCACCGCAACGATCGCTGGCTCGCCAGACACGTACCACTTCGAGATCGCGGGCAACGTGTCAGGTACGACTATCTCGGGCACCGTCGTCCTGACTGACAGCTTCGACTACAACGGGCTGCACCTGAATTGTGCATCACCCGTCACAAACTGGACAGCAACGCTCCAGCCGTAAGAATCGCTTCGGTCCGCACGCGCGATCGGCTGCCACACAACGAAGCAGTAACCCGCCCGACCCGCACCCGTCAGCTAGCCTGAAACAACAGCATGCATGGCTACGGCCTCTATTTCGTCTTCCTCATCCCGCCGCTCATCCTGGGGTTCGTCGTCCAGGCGTGGCTGAAGAAGACCGTCGGGCAACAGATGCAGGTGCCGGTGCTGAACGGATTGAGCGGCGCTGAGGCAGCGCGCGAGATTCTCGATCGCAACGAGCTGCACGCTGTTCCGATCGAGCGGGCTCCGGGTGGGCCGCTCTCGGATCACTACGACCCCCGGAAGCGCGGGCTGTTCCTCTCGCAGCCGGTGTACGAAGGGCGCTCGGTCGCGGCGGTCGCGATCGCAGCACACGAGGTCGGCCACGCGATCCAGCATGCGAAGGCGTACAAGCCGATGGAGCTTCGCTCGGCGCTTTTCCCGACCGTCGCGTTCGCTTCGAACACCTGGATCATCCTTCTCATGGCGGGCTTCTTCACGCGAGCGACAGGCCTGATCCAGGTCGCTGTCGTCCTGTTCGCGGTCGTGGTCCTTTTCCAGCTCGTCACGTTGCCGGTCGAGTTCGACGCCTCGCGTCGGGCGCTGCGCCAGATCACCGACCTCGGCCTCGTGACGGCCGCCGAGCACGACGGCTCGCGTCGAGTCCTGACAGCCGCCGCGATGACCTACGTCGCCGGTGCGCTTGCGGCACTCACCCAACTCGCCTACTTCGTGCTCGTGTACTTCGGCGGCAGCCGGAACAACTGAGCTCCGGGACGGGAGCGCGTCGATGCGCGTTATCGGTCTCATCGTTCGCGCAGGGTCGGTCGTCGCCGTACTCGCGGTACTCGCCGCTCTGCTCGACGACGGTGCGACCCCGCGACTCCTCGCTGCCGGCGCCCAGGCGACCGAGCCGACGGCATCGCCGAAGCCCACCATCCGCCAGCCGCCGAAGGGAACCTTCACCTTCGCCGCAGCCGGTGACATCGTCATGGGATCGACGCCGAACCTGCCCGCCGACGGCGGCGCAAGCTTCTTCTCGGACGTGGCGCCTGACCTGAAGGCCGACGTGTCGCTCGGCAACCTCGAAGGAACGCTCTCCACAAGCGGTAGCTCCAAGTGCGGCTCCGGCAGCAGCCAGTGCTTCGCCTTCCATACGCCGCCCTCGTATGCCCGCCGGCTGAAGGACGCGGGCTTTACCGTGCTCAACCTCGCCAACAACCACGCCGACGACTTCGGGCCGTTGGCCGAACGCGAGACGGTGCGGGCGCTCAATCGGTACAAGCTCCTCCACACCGGGCGACCAGGAGAGATTGCGGTGCAGCGCGTGAACGGGATCCGCGTCGCCGTTCTCGGCTTCGCGCCGTACCGCTGGGCGCAGAGTTTGACGAACATCGCCGCGGCGAAACGCCTCGTGCAGCGCGCGTCCACGCGGGCGGATGTCGTGATCGTGATGATGCACGCCGGCGCCGAAGGCGTTTCGCAGCAGCACGTGCCGCCTGCGACCGAGTACTTCCTCGGAGAGAACCGTGGCAACTCGCTAGCGTTCTCGCACGCGGTCATCGACGCCGGAGCCGACCTCGTCGTCGGCAGTGGGCCACATGTCCTGCGTGGAGTCGAGTGGTACCGCAGTCGCCTGATCGCCTACTCGCTCGGCAACTTCGCGGGCTACAAGGTGTTCGGCCTCGGCGGCGCACTCTCCGTGAGCGCGATCTTCCACGTGACGCTTCACGGCGACGGCTCGATCGACGCCGCGCACCTCGTGGCGACGCGCATGGTCGGTGCCGGCACCCCCGCGCTGGATTCCTCCGGCGCCGCGTATCGACTCATCCGCCGGCTCTCGGCGCAGGACTTCGGCTCGAGTGGAGCGACCGTATCGTCGGCCGGGACCCTCGGGCACGCGTAACGTCTTGCACTCCTCGACGAACGGAGGGGTATGAGTGAGCGGGAGTTCGACGTCGTCGTACTCGGGGCGGGCGCCCCGGGCGAGGTCTGTGCCGGCCGGCTCGGCGAGCGGGGACTCGCTGTTGCGATCGTCGAGGATCGCCTCGTCGGAGGCGAGTGCTCGTACTTCGCGTGCATGCCGTCGAAAGCGCTCCTCCGTCCGATCGAGCTGACGAACGAGGCGCACCGCGTGCCCGGCGTCAGCGTCGGCCCGATCGACGCAGCCGCGGTGCTCGCTCGACGTGACGAAGTGATCTCGAACCTGGACGACTCCGGCCAGCTGCCGTGGCTCGAAGCCAATAACGTGACGCTTGTTCGCGGGCGTGGCAGACTCGACGGCGCACGGCGGATCAGGGTGGGCGACGAGGTTCTCGTCGCTCGTCGCGCTGTCGTGATCTCGACTGGCTCGACGCCGCTCGTGCCGCCGATCTCAGGGTTGGTGGACGCTCGACCCTGGACGAACATCGAGGCGACGACTGCGAAGTCGGCCCCCGAACGCCTCGTGATTCTCGGCGGAGGCGTCGTCGGTGTCGAGATGGCCCAGGCCTGGTCGGCGCTTGGCTCGACTGTGACTCTCGTCCATCGTGGCGAGCGGCTGATCGAGCGGGAGGAGCCATTCGCGGGAGAGCAGGTTGCAGACGGGTTGCGAGAGGCTGGGGTCGAGATCCGGCTGCGGACGTCGGCCAGCCGGGTCGCACGAGACGGGAGCGGGGTCGTCACGGTCGAGCTGGACGACGGCAGCGTGCTGGAGGCGGACGAGGTGCTCGCTGCCTTCGGGCGCCACCCGACGACGGACGACATCGGGCTCGAGACGATTGGCCGCGAGCCCGGCGGACACCTGCAGGTCGATGAGTCGCTGCGCGTTCCGGGAACAGATTGGCTCTATGCGGTCGGTGACGTCAACGGCCGGGCGCTGCTCACGCACATGGGGAAGTACCAGGCGCGGCTTGCTGCTGATGCGATTCTCGGCGAGACGGTCGCGCTTCGCTCCGACGGCGCACGCTCACCGCGCGTGATCTTCACCGACCCGCAGGTGGGGGCGGTCGGGTACACGCTCGCAGGCGCACTCGAAGCCGGCGTCGACGCCCGCGCAGTGGACGTCGAGACCGGAGGCAATGCCGGCGGATCGTTCGTCGGCAAGGGAGCCGCGGGGACGGCCCGCCTCGTCGTCGACGAGCAGCGGCAGGTCGTCGTCGGCGCAACGTTCACTGGACCGGAGATCCAGGAGGCACTGCATGCGGCGACGATCGCCGTCATCGGCGCGGTCTCGATCGAAGATCTGTGGCATGCGGTGCCGTCGTTCCCGACGCGGAGTGAGCTCTGGCTGCGCCTGCTCGAGGCGTACGAACGGTTTTAGAGGCTTGATGTGGGTTAGAAGCACGTCTGGATGCGGCCCTACACGCGGCGAACACGCCCCTTGGTGTAGAACCGCCCCAGCCGCACTCCGAGCCCATATCAAGCCTCTAGGTTGCGCAGCCCTGATCGAACGGTGCAGACTGCAACCTCGATCGCGCCAACGGGCGCGCGAGATCCTGGAATCAACCATCAGGTCGGCGGATGAACAGCGAATACGTCAGCCAGTTGGAGGAACGCGTCGCCCGGCGCACGCCGCGCATGGTCGCGATCGAGGCGCTCGGGCCGCTCACGATGCTCGGCGGCGTGATGTGGGCGATCGCGCAGCCGTATCGCGTCGCGCTGTTCCACCCTGCGGGCAAGGGCCTCTACGACTGGCTGGTTGAGCCGCCACTGCTCGTCGTTGCGATCGGGCTCCTGTTCGCGGCGGTGATCGTTCCCGGCCTGATCGAGGACCTGCGGAGCGAGCAATGACTCCGCGGGCCGAAATCGTCCACTGGCTGTTCGCGACGGGCTTCCTGTTTCTCGGGCTGATTCTCTTCGCCGAGGCGATCGTCGGTCAGGAGGTGTGGCGGCAGCGGCGGTGGCGGATGTATCTGTGGCCGTCGCTTGCGTTCGGGATCGGTGTGCTGCTCTGGCCGGTTTCGGTGTTCTTCACGAACTCGACCCTGCACATGGTGGCGCACGCCTCGTGGGCGGAGACCGCGATGATCGCCGGCGCAGCACAGCTCGCGCTCGTGCGCGGGAAGCTGTCGAGCCGTTGGTGGACGCTCACCGTCTCCGGCTCGATGCTTGTCAGCGGGCTCGCGTTCCTCGTTCACGAGCAGAACCCGTGGTTCTTCTCGCGCGCGGCATTCCTCCATCACGCGCTCGGGTGGATGCTCCTCGTCGCTGCCGTGTTCCCGATCGGGCAGGCGATTCGGCCGCGCGCGTTCGTCTGGAAGGCTGGTTTCGCGATGACGTGGGTGACAGTCGCGGTGCTGCTCTACTGCGATCGCGACGTCGCACCGATCTTCGGGCATCTTTCGCCGCTCGCCGGCCTGCCGAGATGAGACGGTGGCTCACCGTCGGCGCCGCGGTGCTCGCAGCGCTCGTGTTGCCGACCTCAGCTTTCGCCCACGCCACGCTGTCCCATCAGTCTCCGGAATACCAGTCGAGACAGAATGCAGAGCCCCGTGAGGTCGTGCTGCGATTCGATCAGTCGGTCGAGATCATCCCGCACTCGCTCGAGGTGTTTGCCGCGGACGGTCGAAAGGTCTCGGGCACACCGATCTTCGGCGCCGACCATCGCACCGTTCGCGTCTCCTTGAGCCGCCTTGTTCGAGCGGGCTACACCGTGCGTTGGCGCGTCCTGTCGTCCGACGGCCATGTCGGCTTCGGGCTCTATACCTTCGGCTACGGCGTCGCGGCTCCGGCGACCACGTCCGCCTACGGTGCCTCCGGGCCGACGTGGAAGGACGATGCCGTGCGCTGGGCCTATTTCCTCTGCCTCGCGCTCGTGCTCGGAAGCCTGGGGATGCGGTTGCTCGTCCTGCCGCGAGCTGTGCCCGACCGGCTGTCTACGTGGATTCACGTCGTTGCGGGAGTCGGTGCTCTCGCGGCGGTCGATGTCGGGATTCTGGCGTTCATCCTGCGCGCCGAGGATGCCCTCCAGCTGCCGTTCGTCAGTCTCATGTACGGCGACCTTTCGCCGTTCGCGATGAAGACGCGCTTCGGCGTGGCGTTCGTGGCGATGACGCTCGGGTTTGCCTTTGTCTCGGCACTCGTCTGTCTCTCGTGGCTGTTCGAGCGCCGGGCGTTGCTGTGGGGCGCGTTCGCGATCTCGATCGGGTTCGCGTCGGGCCTGTCGCTGTCGGGCCATTCCGCGGTTGAGCCGAACGCGTGGTGGCTCTCGCAGCTCGCCGACTATCTCCATCTGCTGTCTGCGTCGCTCTGGGCCGGTGGGCTGGTCACGCTGGCCCTCGTCGTTTGGCCTCTCGCGCCGGCGTTGCGTCGAACCGCGTTCCTCGGCTTCTCGCGGCTCGCGACCGTCCTCGTCGGCGTGCTCGTCGTCGCGGGGACGTACCTGAGCATCATGCGACTGCCGACCGTCTCCGACCTCTGGTCGTCGAACTACGGACGGACGCTGTTGATCAAGCTCGCGATCGTGAGCGTCGCACTCGGCTGGGGCGCACTGCACCATTTCGTCGTCCGGCCGCGCCTCGAACGCGGTGAGACACCCGGTGGCCTGCGCCGAAGTCTGCTGGGCGAGAGTACGATCGCGGTCGCCGTGCTGCTCGTTGCTGCCATCCTCGTCAACTCTGCGCCGCCGCCGCGCCCAGTCGGGGAATCGACGCAGGCCGCTCCCACCGCGCGGTAGTCCGTCGATGCGTGTCTCGATCTCCGGCGGCGCCGGCTTCCTCGGGCTGCACCTCGCCCGGCGTCTCGTCTCCGATGGGCACGACGTCCGGATCCTCGACCTCGCGCCTCTTGACGACGCGGTGCTCGGAGGTCGCGTCGAGGAGCTGGCCGGCGACATTCGCGTTCCCGCCGATGCCCGCCGCCTGGTCGACGGCGCCGAGGTGCTCGTGCACGCTGCCGCCGCCTTGCCGATCCAGAGCTCGCGCGACGCTATCCGCTCGGTCAACGTTCAGGGAACGGCGGAGGTTCTGACTGCGGCTCTCGAAGCAGGCGTCCGGCGGGCGGTGTTGATCTCGTCGACCGCCGTGTACGGCGTCCCCGAGAAGCACCCGATCCTCGAGGACGACCCGCTCGTCGGCGTCGGCTGGTACGGCGAGTCGAAGATCGACGCCGAGCGCTTGTGCGCCGACCTCGCCCGACGTGGCCTGGAGACGGTGATCGTGCGGCCGAAGACCTTCATCGGCCCGGAGCGGCTCGGCGTGTTCGAGATCCTGTTCGACTGGATCCGCGAGGGACGCCGGATCCCCATCCTGGGCAGCGGCACGAACCGCTACCAGTTGCTCGCGGTGGAAGATCTCGTCGACGCGGTCGTCCGGTGCTTCGATGCGCCCGTTGCCGGCGAGGCGTTCAACGTCGGCGCGGGCGAGTTCGACACGGTGCGCGAAGACCTGGAGACGCTCTGCGCGCACGCGGGCTCGGGCGCGCGGCTGCGATCGGTTCCGGTGAAGCCGACCGAGATCACGCTCCGCGCCCTCGAGCTCGCGCGTCTCTCGCCGCTCGCGGAATGGCACTACAAGACGGCATATCGTGACTCGTTCGTCTCGATCGACAAGGCGCGGTCGCTGCTCGGGTGGGAGCCGCGGCTGTCGAACGCCGAGACTTTGTGCGCGACCTACGACTGGTATCTCGCGCATCGCGGCGAGATGCGCGGCGCGGGGATGACGCATCGGGTGCCATGGGACCAGCGCGCGCTCGGGCTGCTGAAGCGTCTCAGCTGACTCTGACAAATCGGTGTCATGTCTTGTAAGGTCAGACGGTTCGCAGAAATTCGTGATTCGGCAAGGGGGAGCAAAATGTCGGGGATACGGTCGGTACTGGTGGTCGGGAGCGCTGTGGCAGCGCTCGTGTTGGTCGGCGGGGCAACGGCCCGTGAAGCTGCGCCTGTCACGCCAATCGGTGCCAGCCTTTCGTCCCCGGGCGCGGTTGCGCGCTACCTCACATCGCTCGGCATCGACCCGAAGCGCGTCGTCGTCCAGCGCGGCGCGGGCAACTACGCAGGGTCGTCTTGCCCCGGGGCCGGCTGGACGTGCACGTCGACGTCTCACCCTGTCGTGCAGATCGCCCCGTCGGGCGGCCGCAACGTCTTCCGGTGCGCTACCGCGCGTTGTGCGGTCGTCCAGGTCTCGACGGCCGCGCTCGCCACGAACACGGCATCGTGCATCAGGAAGACCGGCGAACAAGAAGACCAAGGCAATCCCATCACTCAGACGTGCTTGATCACCCAGTCGGGCGCGGCGGCGAACAAGGCTGTCGTGTTCGAGAAGGCGAAAAAGTTGCGCGGGCTCACGCAGGATGTCTCTCAGACCGCCCAAATCGTCCAACTAGCGACGGGACCGGGCAGCGGGAATACGGCATGCGTCTCGCAGGTGCTGATCCTGAGCGTCTCGCCGCGCCCGCAGGGCGCTGTGACCGAGTCGTCGAACGGCCATCAGCTGATCTCCATCAAGCAGGACTCGCCCTCGGGATCGAACCTCGTTGGTAATGCCAAGGCGACGGACGAGAACGCGGCGTGCGACTCCGCGAATCCAATGACGCAGTCGCAGACGATCTCGCAGACGGCGACCAGTTCGGGTGGGATCGCCCAGAACGAGAACGCAACGGGTAGCGGCCCGAACTCGCTGATCGACGTAGAGCAAAACCAGAGCACTCCGAGTGCGTCCGGTGCCAACTCGTCCAGTTTCAATCAGAGCAGCAGCCTGACGGCGCAGGCCTACACGCCGGCCGGCCCGGTCTCGCAGACGCAGAGCTCGGCGGGAGGCGGCCTGAAGGCAACAGTGAACCAGCTCAGCACCGGCTTGTCGACGAGCAGCGCGACGCAGACCGAGACGCAGACCGAGGACGCCGACAAGTCCAGCTCGGATGGGACGCTGCCGACGGGCGCCCTCACGCAGACCCAGTACGGGCCGGTGCGCTGCTGCTCCAACCAGGTGAGCAACTCCAGCGACATGTTCACGATCAACCAGAGCTCGACGCAGGACAACGACACGCAACAGAACCAGACGAACACCGTCGCGGCCGACTGCTCAAGCACCGGCAACTGCATCGTGACGCAGATGACGACCGTCGATGGATCTTCGACCACGAACACCCAGACTGGGGCAAGCGTCAGCACCAGCATCAATTGCACCGGCTCGACGTGTACGACACCCACGAGCACGTTCGACGGCTCACGCGGAACGGGATCACTGTCGACGCTGGGACCCGTACGCCATGAAGTTGTTCGGAGCCGATGACCGCCCGCTCTTCGACAACGTGTCGGACGTCCCGGACCCGGCCGGAACGGTTGGCTTCACGCCGGCGCTGAGCCATCTCCGCGTCGGAGAGGGTGGTGGCTGGGCCAGGTGGAGCCCTGATTCCACGGCGACGTCTACGGCACTTCTGGCGCGTTCGATCCAACGCAAGCTACGATTACCTTGCCGGCCGGTACGAAAGCGCTCTACTTCTACGCCGAGCCAAATACCTTCGCTGGGCTAGCCATACAAGCAACTGCGCAGGATGGCACCACCTCCGGGCCGATCGTGGTGCAGGGCAATGGGGGAGCTCAGTACTTCGGCTTCTACGGACCGGAGGTGCAACCCTTTCGTCGATTACGGTGACGTCCGCGGACACGACCGGCTTCGCGGTCGGCGAGTTCGGAATCGCCCAATAAGAAATGTCGCACGTTTCCGCGGCGAGCTTCGCACTTGCCGCGGAAGCGCTCGGCGTCGCTTCGGAACCTCAGGCCGGCCGGCCTGACCAGCAAGTGCGACCGCTCCGGTGGCCCCTCAGGCCCCCCGGTCGATGGCGTCGACGAGCCCCTGCGCACCCATTGCGGTGAAGGTTTCCCGCGCGACCGCGAGTTCCGACCGGGCGAGCTCGTCCTCTCCTAATCCCCGCAGCGCTCGGGCGTAGGCGATCTGGGCCTCGCCGAGGTCGAGCTGAAGCTGCTGCTCGTCGAGCAGCCCGATCGCATCCTGGTAGGCATCCAGCGCGGCCTCGCGCTCCTTCGCCGCACTCGCTACGGCCGCCTCCATCAGGCGTACAGCTGCCCGAACGTATGGATCCTCATCGGGGAAGCTTCCGACGACGCTCGTGACGAGCGTACGCGCTTCCTCGATCCTGCCGCCCGAGACGAGCACGTCGACATGCAGACGGTACGTCTCGTAGAGCAGCCAGCCGCCCCCTTCACGTGCGAGCGAGAGCGCCTCCGCGACATGCTGCTCCGCCTCCGCCAGGCTGTCGCCGCTCTCGAGCGCCAGCAACGCCAGCAGCCGGAGGTTCTGGATCTGGAAGTAGCTGTCCGCTGTGCGCTCGAGCCATTCGTGCGCCTGAAGCGCCAGCCGCTGGGATTCCGCTCTATCACCCCGGTATCGCTTCACGAGTGCGAGCATCGACGTGGCGCGTGCGTCGTCCTTGAGGCTTCCGGTCGCGCCCGCGAGGCTCGCGCTGCGAGTGAGATGCTCGTCGGCCTCCGTCAGCCTGCCAACGTTGAGAAGGAGCATGCCCACGCGCAGGTGTCCCTCGGTGCGGAGGGCAACGTCGTCGTTTGCGGTCGCCAGTCTGAGACTCTCGTCGAGATCTTCGAGCGCAGCGTCGATCGTTCCCTCGAAATCACCCTTGAACGCTGAGAGCTCGAAGGCAGCGTGGATCCGGAGGCGGTCGTCGCCGAGCTCGGATGCGAGGCGTGCCGCCTCTTCGAGGTGCGCACGGGCATCGCCGGCCCGGCCCTGCTTCATGTCGACGTTGCCGAGACGGATGAGCGCCTCACAGACGATCTCGGACCGCTGGGCGGTCCGCGCCCGAGCCACGATGTCGACGAGCTCCTCGGTCGACTCGTTCAGCTCGCCGAGGGCGATCAGCGTCGCGGCGCGGGGGAGACGGAGCGTGAGACGCCGTTCTTCGTCCGTCTCGCCGACAAGCTCGAGGGCGCGCGTGTAGAAGCGGTTTGCCTCTCGCACGCCCTCGCGTCGCTCGGCTTTCTCGGCGGCCTTTGCCAGTGCGTCCACTGCACGTTCGACC
>JBBQPW010000017.1:0-17019 GCA_038216845.1 Gaiellales bacterium
CGTGCGGAGGATCTTGCGAATCTCGGCGAGCAGCGAGTCGATCGCGTAGCCGACACCGCGCTTGCCGAACTTGCCGAAACCCGAGAGATCACGCCGAATCTGCGTCGCATTGATGTTCGTGTACTCGGCGATCTCCTGGGAGGAGATCCGATCCTTGCCCATCTTCTTCGCCTGCGTCAGTACCTGCAGATACCGGCTCAGCCGCGCTGCAACACCTACCGTCAAACGATCCGCCAAGACCTCTCCCTTGCTCTCTCGCGGGGCACGACCCGGCAGATTGTGCCTATCCGCCCTTGTGTGCCGACGGTGGAACCGGCGGTCGGAGCAACGCGGCGCGAAGCGATTCAGGTGTGACGAAGAAGGTGAACGCTGGTTCGCCGTCGATCTCGACGACCGGCAACCGCTCGCGATACCGCGCTTCGAGTTCCGGGTCGCCGCCGATGTCGACGAGCTCCAACTCGAACGCGACCTCGGCGTGCACGGCCTCGACCACCTCGCGGGCGCGCTCGCACAGATGGCATCCCTTGGCGTGATACAGCGTCACGCGCCGGGTCACGCGGGGCTCGCTACGGGTAGAGGCCGCGCGTGGTCGAGGCCTCGGCGACCCGACGAACGGCAAGGCCGTAGGCGGCCATCCGCATGCTCGTGCCGTGGGTCTCGCGCGTCTGCCAGGTCTCCTCGAACGCCCGCACGACGATGTCGTTGAGCTTGGCGTTCACCTCGTACTCCTTCCAGAAATACTCCTGGAGGCCTTGCACCCACTCGAAGTACGAGACGACGACACCGCCCGCGTTGACGAGCACGTCCGGTAGGACGAGAACGCCCTTCTCCTCGAGAATCTCGTCACCGCCCGGCGTGACAGGCCCGTTCGCCCCCTCGGCCACGATCCTCGCACGGATCCGTCCCGCGTTCTCCTCGTTCACGAGCTGCTCGAGAGCGCACGGCGCGAGCACGTCGCAGTCGAACTCGACAAGCTCCGCCTCGTTGATCTCCTCGGTTCCCGGCAGGCCCTTGAGCACACCGTGCTCGGCCTTGTGGGCAATGGCGGCGCGCACATCGATGCCGTACGGGTTCGCGACCCCGCCGTGCGAGTCGGAGAGCGCAACGACCCTGACTCCCTCGTCGGCGCTCAGGCGAGCCAGGTTGGAACCGACGTTGCCGAAACCCTGGATCGCGATGCGCGTCCCGTCCAAACGACCGCCCTGCTTCTGGATGGCGGTGCGGATGCAGTAGAGCGCGCCCCGCGCAGTCGCCTCGGTCCGCCCGACCGACCCACCGATCGCAAGCGGCTTCCCGGTCACCACACCGAGCACTGAATGCCCCATATTCATCGAGTACGTGTCGAAAATCCACGCCATCACCTGCGAGTCGGTTCCGACATCGGGCGCCGGAATGTCCTTCTCCGGGCCGATCTCGTTGATGATCTCGCTCGTGTAGCGCCGCGTCATGCGCTCGAGCTCGACGGGAGACAGCTGCTTCGGATCGCAGACGATGCCGCCCTTCGCACCTCCGAATGGGAGACCCATCAGCGCGCACTTCCAAGTCATCGCCATCGCCAGTGACTTGATCTCGTCGCGCGTGACCGCGGGGTGGTAGCGGATGCCGCCCTTCGACGGGCCGCGCGCAACGTTGTGCGTGACGCGGAAGCCGTCGAAGACCTCGATCCGCCCGTCGTCCATGAGCACAGGCACCGCGACCTCGACGCATTTCTTGACACCGGAGAGGATCGCGATCAGGTCGTGGTCGAGGCCGAACACCTCGCCGACCCGACGCAGCTGCGCACGCGCAATCTCGAGCGGGTTCTCGCGGAGATGTGTAGCGGGTGCCTTCGTCGTGCTCATCGTGCGGCTAATGGTCTCTCAACTGGCCGTGCTCGCAGACGTCACGGGCGCCGAGTATACGCACCACTACCGAATCCGAAACAGCACCGCTCGCGAGTCCTCCTTGCCACCACCGACCGGCGTCGCGACGACGCGCACCTTGTAGGCGCCCGGGCGGAGCAGTCGACCCCTGGCATCCCTGCCCGTGATCCCGAATCGGTAGCGGCCCGGAAGGACGTCGCGGAGGGTCACGAGAGTTCCGAGCGCCCGGCCGTCGCCGCGGAGCAGCTCGATGACGAGCGTCGTCAGCGGCAGCAGCTGGGGTTGCTCGAGCGTCCCGTCGACGCGGCCCGCGCTGATATCGAGAATCGACGGGTTGGCGTCGGACGGGACGAAGGTCGTCTGCGAAAGACGCACACCCGCAAGCAGCGGCCTGCCTCGGAAGGGCACGGCAATCGCCCACGCCACACGGAACGCCTTCGAGAACTGCGGCACGACTCGGATCGCACCGCTCAGCTGGCCGGAGCCGGTCGGGAGAGCCGGCACGGTCGCAAGGACACCGACGACCGTCGCGGCCCCGGGCGCGAGGACGACGTGGGTCTCGGTCAGCGTCACGTCGGCACCCGATCCGGCGGCAGCGGGGTCGAGCGAGATGTCGAGTCGGCGCCGTGAGACGTTCCTCAGCGTCAAGGCATCACCTACCTGGGCTCTCTTTGCGAACGCGGAGCCGAGCGCGAGTGTCGACGGGCCGGCAACGAGCTCCGTCGCCGCGGCAACCGCGACGTCGACGGTTCCGGCGGCACCGCGATCAACGCCTACCGGGCGATCGCTGCCCTGGACGAGAGCGGCCTTGAGCGCTGCCGCGTCGAGGTCGGGACGGGCCTGCGCGAGCAAGGCCACGGCGCCGGCGGCGATCGCGGCCGACACACTCGAGCCGCTGACCGTCGCGTAGCGTGGCGATCCATCCTCTCGGTGGCCTGGATCTGCCGTCTCCAGATCGACGCCCGAGGCGAGGAGCTCTGGCTTCGGCCGGCCGTCGAAGGCGAGGCCGCTCGATGTGAAAGGCGCCGCGGAGCCGTTCGCGGCGTTCGGTCGGAACGACGCGGCTCCGACGGAGAGCGCGACCGGACGACCACTCGCGAGCAGGACTCGCGCATGCGCCGCTGCGTCCGGCAGGAGGCCGACAACCGGTACCGCCGTCGTCTTGTCTCCGCCCAACGCTCCCGGCGGCACAGGGCCGTCGACGAGAACGGCTGCGGCTCCAGCCTCGATAGCCCGTTGCACATCGAGCAGGCCCGAGACGCCTCGCGGTAGCAGAACGGCCTTGCCGGCAACGGCGGAGAAGCCGCGCCGGTCGTAGTACGTCGACGTGTTGGGCCGGACTGCGACGACGTCCGTTGTCTGTGTTCCACGCGGCGGGGTCGTTCCGCCGAGCTCTTGCTGGCCTGAGAGAAGCACTTCCAGTCCGCTGGCGAGGAAGACGCGAGCCGCTGGACTCCGTAGCCGAAGGTCGACGGACCCGACCGTGAGCGCCGCCGGAGCACCGCCGGGACCGCTGATCGTGCCGAACGCCGGACCGGCCACGCCATCGTTTCCCGCGGGAGTCACGACGAGTGTGTCGAGGACGCTGGCACCGGCAGCGGCAAGCGCGAGCGGTCCGTCCGCGAATGCCGCGTCCGGCTCCACGACCCCGACCAAGGCGATTCTGGCCGCGTCGTGTGAATCGCCGTTGCCGTCCGGGTCGACGGACGCCTCGATGCCCGCGAGCAGCTGGTCGCTGCGACCGTAGACCGCGACACCGCCGGTTGCATCCGGCTGCCAGCCGGCGACACGGATCGGCAGGATCGACGCCGCCGGCGCGACGCCGTGCAACCCGTTCGGGCCATGGCTCCCGGCGATCAGACCCGCCAGTTCCGTCGCGTGCGCTTCGAGCTGTTCGACCGCCAGCGGATTTGCGGCCGCGACCGCGCCGGCCGTCGGATCGAGGATGTCGATCCCCGGGAGCAGCCGGTCCTGCACGAACGGGTGAGAGACATCGACCCCGGTGTCGAGCAGCGCGACCACGACCCCGCGGCCGCCGAAACCGGGCAACGACACCCCCCTTGCGCTCGCGGTCTGCGCAGCGAGTGCAGTCGAATCGCCGTGCGACGCCGTCGCCGGGTAGGCGGCGTGGACCGCGAACACTCCGGCGACGTCCTTGTCGCGTTGGAGCACGCCCAACGCACGGGAATCGAGCGACGCCGAGAAGCCGTTCAGCACGCGGACGTAGCTCTCCTCCGGGGCGATTGGGGCACCTTCGAGAGCGAGCCTCTTCAAGACGGCGCGCTGGGCGGCTTGCGCCTCTCGCGTCCACGCGCGCTCGTCTGCCTCTGTTGCAGTCCCGCCGGCCAGCTGGACGCGGTCGGCCAGGGACGGCAGCCGCAGGACGATGATCTGGCGGTTCCCGAGTTGGGGTGCCGGCCGCGCGCCGAGCAGCCCCTGCCAGCCGGCGGCCCCTGTGGCGGGTGCCGAGGAACCTCCCCCCGAGCCTCCGCCGGCGAGCACCAGCGCGGCCACGACCGCGACCCCAGCGAAGGCGATGAAATCAGCGACGCGACGCATACACATCCAGATCGAGGTAGCGCGGATACGGCAGCGGCTCCACGTAGCGCGCGGCAGAGGCGATCATCGCCGCATTGTCCGTGCAGTACGCGAGCGGCGCGAATACGGCATCCGGCAGCGCCGCGCGAAGGCTCGAGTTGGCGGCCACTCCGCCGACGACTGCGACGCGCTCGAGGCCGGTTTCCCGCACAGCGTCGGCAACCCGGCGACTGAGCGCCGTCACGATCGCATGCTGATACGAGGCCGCGAGGTCGGTCCGACGCATCTCCAGCTCGCCCTTCCCAAGTCGTTTGACGGCGTAGAGCAACGCGGTCTTCAGACCGGAGAACGAGAAGTCGAGGCCCTTCAGCTTGGCGACCGGGAACGGGAACGCCGTGGCATCGCCCTCGCGGGCGAGCCGATCGATCTCCGCGCCGCCGGGATACCCGAGGCCGAGCAGCCGTGCGCCCTTGTCGAACGCCTCGCCTGCAGCGTCGTCGAGCGTCGTCCCGAGCAACTCGCCGGAGCCACGCTCTCGGACGGCTAGGAGCTGCGTGTGGCCCCCGCTCGCGAGCAGGCAGACGAATGGCGGCTCGATCCGAGCGCCGTCGAGGTACAACGAGGCGACGTGTCCGTCGAGGTGGTTGACGGGCACGAGCGGCAGCTTGCGGGACCACGCGAGCGCTTTGGCGGCCGACACGCCAACAAGCAGCGCGCCGACGAGCCCCGGTCCCTGTGTGACCGCGACCGCGTCGATCTCGTCGAGGGACACGGCGGCGCGATCGAGAGCCTCGCGTATCACCGGTCCCACGAGCTCGAGGTGGCGACGCGAGGCGATCTCCGGCACGACGCCCCCGTAGCGCGCGTGCAGCTCCACCTGCGATGCGACGACCGACGCCCGCACCTCGCCCTCGGCAGTCACAAGCGCTGCGGCCGTCTCGTCACACGAGGTCTCGATCCCGAGAATCACGTGAACTCGTCCCCCGCGGGACCTTTCCACATGATCAGCGCGTCCTCGCGATTGTCCGTGTAGTAGTTGCGCCGGAGGCCCTTCGGCTCGAATCCGAGGCTCTCGTAGAGCCTGATCGCGGCGGCGTTAGAGATCCGCACCTCGAGCGTGTAACCGCGGGTGTCGTCGTCGGCGGTCAGCTCGAACAGCCGTTGCATGAGGGTCGTCCCGAGCCCGACTGCCCGTTTCTCGGGTGCGACAGCGAGGTTCATGACGTGCCAAGCATCCACGTAGCGGGAGACGACCAGGAAGCCGGCGAGCTCGGTGTCGTCGCCGAAGGCTCCGAGGACGAGCGATCCCGGCTTCGCCAGCTCGCCCAGGAACATCGACCGCGACCAAGGCGCTGGGTACGACGCACGCTCGATCCGCTCGACCGCATCGAGGTCACCGCCGTCGAGGAGACGGATCACGGCGCTCATGTGCGCATCTGCTCGGCGTCGGGTGCGCGGACGTACAACGGCTGGATCTCGTCGACGCTGCCGAAGTCGTCAGCGAGCAGCGCGTGGTAGCGCGCGCGGACGCGGTGACGCTCGTCGCCGTCCGACGGGACGAGCAGGCCGGCGGCTTCGAACACGTCGCGATAGCGGAGCGCTCCGTCTCCAACGCAGGTCGTGCCCGGATCGAACGACAACGCCTCGGGCGGCAGCACGGCCGGCCCGGCGACGAACACCTCACCCCGGCGTGCGTCGATCACCGGCATCGCTCCGTCGGCACCGGCGGCGAGCGCCACAAGGGTGGACACGCCCGCGGTCGGAAGGTCGCGCGCGAGCGCGAGCCCAAGGGCCACTGCAAGCCCGATCCGTGTCCCGGTGAAGCTCCCCGGGCCGATCCCGACTGCGAGCCGGTCCAGGTCGGACGGGTGCGCGCCGGCCTGTCGAAGCAATGCGTCGACGTCCTCGAGGAGGGTGACGGCACGCGAAAATCGCTCCCCGAGCACTTCGCCGTCATCGACGAGCGCGCTCGTCGCGACCTCGGTTGCCGTGTCGAACGCCAGAACTAGCACTTAGAAGTCTTCTAGCAGCGTCGCATCTGTCGCGTCGAGCCGGACACGACGGCGATGTTCGTCGATGTGCTCGAGCTCGACCGCGACGCGCGCTCGCGGCAACACCCCAGCTCCAGCTTCCGGCCACTCGACGAAGACGATCGCGTCGTCGAAATAGGGCTCGAGGTTTCCCCACTCCGCAGGCGAGACTCCCGTGAAGCGGTACAGATCGAGGTGACTCACGTCGACAAGCCCGCGATAGCGGTGGCCAATCGTGAACGTCGGGCTCGTCACCGGCTCCGTGATACCCAGAGCGCGGCACGCACCCCGTACGAACGTCGTCTTCCCCGCCCCGAGCTCTCCTGAGATCGTGACGACGTCCCCGACCGCGAGACGCGCGGCAAGCCGCCCAGCCAGCGCCTCCGTCTCGGCCGCCGACGACGTGACGATTTCGACCAGGGTCAGAACAGCCCGAGCTGGACGGGCTCGAGCTCTTGCACCGCGGTCGGAACGGGCTCCTCCCCGACAGCGATCAGAGCTGCCGGCGCCGCATCGGGCGGCCGCGCCTCCGCGCGGCCGATCAGCGTCGGGATGCGCGCGAAGTCTTCCGAGAGCACTTTCAGCATCGACGGCGTGTAGAGCGCGGCCGCAGGGTGGTAGAGCGGGTAGAGGAGCACGCGGCTCGGGCCGAGCATCACCTCCTGCTCGTGGCCGTGCACGCGGGTGATCCCGAGCGGCTTGCCGGAGAGGAGCTTCGTCGCGAAGTTGCCGAGCGTTGCGACGAGCTTCGGCTGGATCAGCTCGATCTGGCGGAAGAGATGCGACTCACACGACGCGATCTCCTCCGGCAGCGGGTCGCGATTCTGCGGAGGCCGGCATTTTAGGACGTTCGCGATATAGATGTCCGAGCGCTCGAGGCCGATCTCGGCGAGCAGCTTGTCGAGCAGCTTCCCGGCGTGGCCCACGAACGGGATCCCTCGCTGATCCTCGTGGAAGCCCGGCGCCTCGCCCACGAACATCAGATCGGCGTCGGGATTGCCGACGCCGAAGACAACCTGTGTGCGCCCAGCCGCCAAGGCGCACCGAACGCACCCGGAGGTCTCCTCGGCGTAGGCCCGAAGCGCGCTGGCTCGTTCGACCGTGTTCGCGACCGCATCAGCCACGAGTGCCAGTCTAAGACGGTCCGCGGACGAAGCGGGCCACAAGCGCTTGGAACTCGATCAGAATGAGCTTCGCTGACGGGACGGGATGGGTGCGTGGAATGCAGACGCAGGGAGTCATAGGAAGCTGCGTCGGGGACAGACTCAAGTCTGTCCCCGACACGATCTCCACTATCGAGGCGACCGAGGACGCGGCAGCGTGCGCGCACAGCACGTCCCGACGGCACAAGAGTTCATTCTGATTCGAGTTCCTACTGGCATGCTGCATGGATGCCCGAGACGTTGGACAGCGCCGGTGGGATCAGCGAGCTCCTCGAGGCGCTCGAAGCTGCGGCGCCATCACCGGCCGGAGGAACGGCTGCGGCGATCGTCGCCGCGATGGCAGCGAGCCTCGTCGTGATGGTCGGCCGCACGTCCCCGGACTGGCCCGACGGAACCGAGGTCGCCGACGAGGCCGCTGCACTTCGCGACCGGCTCGTCGCGCTTGGCGCGGAAGACGTGGAGGCGTTCGCGGCTGTCCTCTCCGCCGTCCGCAACCGGCACGATGCCGATTCCGCGACTCTCGTCGACACGCTCGTCCATGCCTCCGAGGTCCCACTTGCAATAGCCCAGAGCGCGGCCGACGTGACAGATCTCGCGCTGCGAGCGGCTCACGACGGCAAGCGCCACCTGCAGCCCGACGCGAACGCCGCCGCGATCCTCGCGGAGGCGGCAACCCGCGCAGCCGCGCTGCTCGTGCGCGTGAACGTCGCGGCGCTGCCGGCTGACACAGACGCGGCAACGACGATCAGGCTCGTCGAGGCTGCGCAAGCGGCACAGGATCGCGCCGCCGACCAGACGTAGAATCGCGCATCCAATGAGCAGCGTCTATCACGACGGCAACAGACGGCTACAGACGCGGTTCGACACCGTTCGCCTCGCCGACCGGCTCGAGGAGCGCAAGATGCGCGACACGATCGACGACGACGATCGCGCGTTCATCGAGGCAGCGGACATGTTCTTCCTGGCGACTGCAGACGCGGAAGGTCGCCCGCAGTGCTCGTACAAGGGTGGTGAGCCCGGCTTCGTCCGCGTGTTGGACGAGCGGACGATCGCGTTCCCGAACTGGGACGGCAACGGGATGTACCTGTCGACCGGCAACGTCCTCGTCAACGCGCACGTCGGGCTGCTGTTCATCGACTTCGAGCGGCGGAGCCGGGTGCGCCTGAACGGCGTCGCCTCGATCGACGATGCCGACCCGCTGCTCGACGCGTACCCGGAGACGCAACTGGTGGTTCGTGTGCGCGCGACGGAGGTCTTCCCGAACTGCCCGCGCTACATCCATCAATACCGCCTCGTGGAGCGCTCCCGCTTCACACCGCACGAGGACTGCGCGACGCCGGCGCCGTCGTGGAAGACGCGCGACTGGGCGCGAGACGTGCTCCCGGCCGGCGATCCTGCGCTCAGCCCCGACACCGAGATCGTCTAGCAGGCGGGCGGTGCCTCGCGGGGTGATCGATCAGGCGGCACTGGCGGGATCGGGGCGCACGATGACCGTGTCCGCAATCGGGATGATCTCCGTGACCGGCAGATCCGCGCGCGACGCGTGTTCTTGAACCTTCTCGGGGCTGGAGGCCTCGTAGATGCACACGGTCCCGAGCTGCCCCGACTCCTCGGCAAGGACGTAGCTGCGGATCCAGCGAATGTCATCGGACATCTCGTTGTCGCCGACGTCGCTCGACCTCGCAGCGGCCTCCTGCAGATCCTGCCCGGTACGCCAACCTTCGCGACGGATGACCGCGTAGAGCGCCATGTCCTCTCCTTTCCGGCGGTTGCACCGCCGTTTGGCTCGATGGGTCATCCATCAGAACGTCTGAGACAGTAGAAGTCAATGCCGTGTCCGAGCCCAGAAATGTTCGCTGAACGACAGCGCAGCGGGGTACGTTTCGAGGGCGTGGATGGCATTGGCTCCAATTCGCTCAGCTCGCCTTGTAGGCCGCCAGCCGGGCCGCGACGATATGGCCGAGCTCCGAGGCATCTACTCAACGCTGGAGATTGCGCGACGGCTATCGGCCACTGGGCGTCCGGCAACGCGGCAGGAGATCGAGCAAAGGGTTTCCCGCGACCGCCGGCATTGGGAGATCAACGGGATAGGGCGGTGGTACTGGAGAGCAACAGATACGGGCGCTCTAGTTGCTCGATGCGGACCACGGCTGACCGTGGTGTGCGGCAATCCTGAGGTTGAGCTTCATTGGGCGGTGCGCCCTAACCGCCAAGGTCGTGGGTACGCAACCGAGGCTGCGAAAGCAGCAATCAAACCTGCTTCAAGGCTCTCCCGCTGAGCAGCGTGGTTGCATACGCCCACGTCGACAATGCTGCGTCGCTCGCCGTCATGAGCAAGACAGGCTTCCTGTTCGAACGAGCTTTCGAACTCAACACCCGACCCCACGCCTTGCATCGACTCCTGTCGTCACAACCTCAGCCGGTGGAGTGCGGGCACGACGATCAGCCGGTGGAGCTCGATTAGTATCGCGATGATGCGGGTTGTAGTTTTGGGTGCGGGCTTCGGAGGGCTCGAGCTCGCAATCACCCTTTTGGAGACGGTCGGCAGCGAAGTCGACGTCACGTTGATCGACAAGAACGACGCCTTCGTCTTCGGCTACTCGAAGCTCGATGTCATGTTCGGCCGGACGACGCTCGACGCCGTCCGCCTCCCGTATCGCGAGATCGCGAAACCGGGCGTGCGCTTCCTGCAGGAGACGATCACCGAGATCGACCCCGAAGCACGGCGTGTCGTTACCGACGCGAGTGTCCATGAGGCGGATGTCCTGATCGTGGCGCTCGGCGCCGACTACGACCTGGACGCGACCCCGGGGCTCGCCGAGTTCGGGAATGAGTTCTATTCCGTCGCCGGTGCCGAGCGGCTGGCTGAGTTGTTGCCGACGTACTCCCACGGCCAAGCGATCGTCGGTGTCTGCGGCGCGCCGTTCAAGTGCCCGCCGGCGCCGAGCGAGGCCGCCCTGCTGCTACACGACTACCTCTCGGTGCGCGGCGTCCGCGAGGCTTGTGAGATCTCGTTCGTGATCCCGTTCGCGACCCCGGTGCCGCCGTCGCCCGACACCTCGGAAGCGCTAATTGCCGCGTTCGCCGAGCGTAACATCACGTTTGTCCGCCAGCGCCGCGTCGCCTCGCTCGACGGTAGCCGCAGCGTCGCCGTCCTCGACGACGGCACCGAGATGCCATTCGACCTCTTCCTCGGCGTCCCCAGACACCGCGCGCCCGACGTCGTGATCGCGAGCGGGATGACAGAGGACGGCTACGTACCCGTGAGCTCCGCGACGCTCGAGACACGATTTCCCGGCGTCTATGCGGTCGGTGACGTCGCGACGATCGGCGTGCCGAAGGCCGGCGTGTTCGCGGAAGGCGCAGCACGCGTCGTCGCCGCGTCGCTGATCGCGACCCTGCGTGGCGGCGAACAGCCGGGGGCATACGGCGGAACCGGTTCGTGCTACATCGAGTTCGGTGCCGGGCGCGTGGGCCGCGTCGATGTCGACTTCCTTTCGGGCGCGAAGCCGACCGGCACGTTCCGGGAGCCGTCGGCGGCACTCGTCAGCGAGAAGCACGATTTTGGCGCGAGCCGACGCGCGGGCTGGTTCGGACGCTAGGGCACTCGTGAAGCCCAACCGCTCCATCCCCTCCGCCACGGTCATTCCGGTTCTCGTCTACCCGGACGTGCGAGCGGCGGTCGCCTGGCTGAGCGCGGCGTTCGGTTTCATCGAGCGGGTGCAGATCGGCGAGAACCACCGGTCGCAACTCAGCGTCGGCGACGGTGCCGTGATCGTCGCGGACGTCCGACACGAGCAGCGGCCGCCACGGCCTGGTGAATCAACGCACAGGGTGATGGTGCGCGTGGCGGACGCGAAGGCCCATTGTGAGCGGGCCAGGGCGCACGGTGCGCGCATCGTGATGGAGCCGGTCGCCTTCGAGTACGGCGAGCGCCAGTACGAAACCGAGGATCTGGCAGGCCACCAGTGGACGTTCTCGGAAACGCTCCACGATGTCGCCCCGGAAGAGTGGGGCGGCCGGCTCATCGCGCAAGACTAGGTGCGGGCGATTGCCTTAGCGCGCCTGACTCCCCGGAAGCCAGCCGTCGTAACGCGTCGGCGCCGGCTCGGGGAAGCGGGCATACGCCTCTTCGGGGTCGTTTGTCTCCGCGTCGACCCCGGCACCGTAGGCGAGCGCGATCGGCTCCACGGTGTACGCGCCCCACGGCGCGTCGTCCTGCTCGGTCCGCGCGCCGATAGCGAGAACCACGCAGCCCTCCTTACCGGCACCGATGATCATGTGATTCGTTCCGGCGGGGCAGTGAACGAAGTCCCATTGCAGCAGCGGGCGCTCTTCTCCCTCCACCAGGAGCAGCGCATCGCCGGAGAGGACGAGGAAGTCCTCCTGGACGGCTTCCCAGTGGTACATGCCGATCGGCTCCCCCGGCTCGAGCGCGAACAGGTTGATCGCCTGCTGCCGAAAGTCGGTCTTGCCCTCGAACGGCAGCGACTTCCCGCGGCCCGGCCTGTCCCGCCAGCGCGCCTCACGGGCGTTCATCACGAACCAGCCGTCACCGGCAGCCACCAAGCCGGCATCGGTCTTCTCCAGCGGCGCCTCCGGAACCATCACCCCAGCCTAGCCCAGGAGTTGCGCCGAGAAAGCGGCACAGGTTGTCGGGAAGCATGCATCTCTGCAACCGCCTCAGACGAGGTTCAGGATCGCCCCGAGCGAGTAACCGCCTTCGAGCATCGTCGGCGCCCGCTGACGCAGCAGATCCCATTCCGGTACGTCCCAACCGAGCGGATCGGCCAGGCGGACGATCATGCTGAAGAGCGCGCAGACCGTGGCGGCGTCACGCAGCGCCTGGTCGGAAACGCCCGCCGCGCGCACCTCATCTGCGTCCGCTGCTGTCAGCTCGTCGGGGCGAAGCGCCAGCTTCTCGAGGAAGACGAGCGTTGCCTTGAGCTCGGGCCGCAACGGTGCGGTGCGCCAGTCGTCGGCCACCGCCTGCCAGACCTCCTCCCCGAGCGCGTACGACGCAACTGCGCCGTGCGAGCCCGTTCAGAACGGGCACTGGTTGACTAACGACGTGAACCCGGCAAACAACTCACGCTCGCCGGCGCTCCACTCGGACGGCCCTCGCATCACAACGTGGAGCTCTTCGGAGAACGGCCGCCCGAACAGCTCAGGCCGATAAAGAAGAGTCTTCACAACCCCGGACGGCTCCCGCCCCTGCTCGCGCGTTTCCTGCAGGAACGCCGCTTCGTCTGGTGCGTGACCGCGCTCGACGACCGAGAGCCGGATCATCCGATCACCCGTACGGCAACATCGAGGCGGCGCAGACCCTGAGCGATCGCGGCAGCAACCGTCTGCTCGAAGATCTCGTCCTCCGAGAAGCCGGCAGCCCTGAGCCCCTCCACGTCGGCATCGGTGACCGCGTACGCGCGTTCGCGCACCTTGGCCAGGTACGGGGCCATCGCCTCAGGCGCAGGCGACGTCTCGGCGACGATCGCCCGTAACTGTGCGACGTACTCGCTCACCCGCACAACTCTAGATCGTCTCCCGATCGTCGCGGCTGGGTCTACCAATGCCCGCCAGAGCGGAGGATGCTCTGGCCAGAGTTGAGTTGCAGACGGGGTTGTCGGCTGCAGCGGCATGTTGTAGGTTCGAGCTCCAAACCGACCAAAAAGGGGTGTGGCGATGGCTGGCGTCCGCGGCGGCGCAAGGTCTGTCCTGAAGTGGTTTGCAGCGCTCTACGTGGTTGCGATCGTCGTCCTGGTCTTCCTTGCTGGCGAGGGCATCTTCGGCCTGAACAACATCGAGCACTCGGACAAGTGCGACAAAGCCGGCGCAGCCTGCATCGCGAACTCGAAGACGCTCGACGCACATCGGGCGCTCGGCTTCGTCCTGACGCTGCCCGCCGCCGTGCTGTTCCTGATCGTGGCGCTGCTGGCCTGGCACGCGAACAAGCGGATCCGCACCGTCTCGATCGTCACCCCGATCCTGACGTTCGTGCAGATGATCCTGCCCGGCCTCGGCCGTTGGGGCGGGGCGTTTCACCCGCTGAACGCGATCCTTGTGCTCGGCCTCTTCGGCTGGCTCGCCCATCGCTTGCGGGACGAGCGCTCCGAAACGGCCGCACCGAGCGCAACTGGGGCTGCCTCTACCGGCTGAAACTCTCCCGGGCTGCCGGGCTACGCGAGTGGCCGGAGCTTGTCGAGGATCGTGTCGATTGTCCTCCTTAGGCTGCCGCGTAGGCGGCTGCAAGCCAAGAGACCTCGTCGTCCGTGAATCCGCCGAATAGCCACCCGTCACCGAATTCGTCGGCGAGGTCAGTGACGTGACCGCCACTCCAGGTCGTGGTCGGCCGCAGCCCGGCCGCCTCGGCCTCTGCGCGCTGCGGCTTCGGGATCCAGACCGCATAGCTGGTGCCGTACGGCATTGCGAACACGAATCCGGACACCGGATGGGGCCAGCCTACCGAGAATCAGAAATCTGCAGTCCTCCGGGAGCGTACTGCCCAAGCTGTTCCAAACCCGCTCGACGCAATCCGGGTGACTGCCGGCGTGGAGATACGGGTCGCGTCGGGTCCCGCGCGGGTCGTGCGGCCACGCGTGTCCTGGCCCGTCCCAGTGCTCGAACACCACCTCGTTGGCCGGACGCCGCTCGAGATCAGGCCGCTTCACCATCGTCTCCGTATCTTGGCCCCGACCTTCGCCGGCGTCGACCTGTGATCGACGGTAGGCGAGGCGAAGCCGCGGGCGTTCGAGCACGAGCTTGTTCCACTGGGCGATTCGCCGGATAGGGCGTTCGCCCGATGCCGCCCGGGAATCAACGACGTAATTCTTTCCCCCACACATCGGCGTCGAGCCCGGCGCGGAGGACAACAGAGGAGGAACGAGATGCTTCTGGTACCGACAAAGGTCGAGGATGTGGACGTACGCCCCGTTCGAGCGTGGCGCCTTGGTGTGAGCCCGAGCTAATTGACCTACGACGCCACGAGGTTCAGGCTGTGCGGAGCGCGTCGATCGTCGCCGTGGGCACGATCCCTCCCACGCGGCGTGCCAGTTCCGCGTCCAGGGTTACGAAGGCGTCGGCCTGGAGCTGAGTGAGCGCAACGTACTCGGCGTCGTAGGTCTCCGCCCATCCCAGCCGCTCGGCGAGGTCTCAGGCCCGCCGCCGTAGTACGGCGTCACCGAGGAGGCGGATCGGCATGGCCCAGATGCGGGTGAGCAGCTCGAGGGCGATATTCGACTCGAGCTTTCCCATGTGCACAGCCTCGTGCAGGGCCGACAGCGTCTGGGAGCGCAATAGCGTCGGCGCAAAAAGCTCGTGCTCGGCCCCGACCGCGATCTCGTCAGTGGCCAAGTGGAGGACGACGCCGCAATCAACGACGAATCTGCCCATGCGGTAACCACGCTACATCGCACACCGGCCTGCCCGAGGAAGAGGGCACGTCGCTAGAGCGTGTGGAGAAGCACCCCGTAGAACTCGACGGAAGACCGCGAACTGCAACCCGTACGATCTCTGGAGCCTGGCGGTCTTGCGCCCAAGGTTCGGACGCCTCCTGAGAGGATGTTCTCGATGGGACAGCGCTCGATTCGCGACACCTGGGACAGCGAGGCGGACGCCTTTGATGAGCAGCCTGACCACGGTCTTCTCGACCCAACCGTGCGTGCGGCATGGCGAGAGCTCCTGGAAGACGTCCTACCGCTGCCGCCGGCGAAGGTTCTCGACGTCGGCTGCGGAACAGGATCACTCTCGATCCTCTTGGCCGAGCTGGGGTATGACGTGACTGCGTTGGACCTCGCTCCCCGTATGCTCGAGAGAGCACGGGCGAAGGCGGAGGTTGCGGGCGTCACTGTTGCCTTCTACGAAGCGGACGCCTCTGATCCACACCACGTCGGCAACCGGTTCGATGTTGTCCTGGGCCGCCATGTGGTGTGGCTGTTGCCTGATCCCGGCGCAGCGTTCGATCGCTGGTTACGCCTGATGTCGCCCCGCGGACGACTGGTCCTGATCGAAGGCCGCTGGAACAATGCCGGCCTGCCGGCCTCAGAACTCTGCGAGATCCTCCGATCTCGCTTGCGCGACATAGAGCTTCGCCCCTTGGCCGATGAGTCCCTCTGGGGCAAGCGCATCGACGACGAGAGGTATCTGCTCACCGGCATCGGCTAGGCACGCTCATCGACGCCAACGCTGCTCGGCGAGGTGGTCGGGCAACTCCAATCCCGGGTGGCGTCGAGCCCGCGCCAGGCTCGAGCTTGTCGAACTCCGTCCGCTGTTGACGCGCGCTCGAAGGTCTGACAGCCTCGCGGCGTGAAGGGAGATGCGCAGGCGTATGCGCTCGGCCCGGGTGAGGGGCGCTTCATCGACCTCGGTGACTTCGGGATGACTGTGAAGGCGAGCGCGAGCGAAACGGCGGGTGTGGTGTCGGTGTTGGAGGCCGAGGAACCAGCTGGCTTCGGGCCGCCGATCCATGTGCACCATGACTGCGCAGAGGCGTTCTACGTCCTCGAAGGCGAGTACATCATGTATCTCGAAGACCGTGAGCTCGTATGCCCGGCAGGTTCGTTCGTCTTCATCCCGCAAGGTACTCGTCACGGGTTCCGAGTCGGGAATGTGGCCAGCCGGAAGCTGAACTTCTATTTTCCGGCCTCGATGATTGGCTACTTCGACGATCTCGCGACGGCCATCGGGAGACATGACGTCAGTGACGGCGACCTCGGTCAGATTGCTGCGGCGCACGCGATGGAGATTGTCGGTTCGCCGTCGGAGCGGTACGTCTGAGAGTTCTCGCATTGCCGAGACAGACGTCCGACTGACCCAGTGTACGAAAGGGTTTCTCGAGGCCCAGCCATCTTGACGGCTTGCTTGCAGCGGTGTTGACTGATCGCGTGAATGTGAAGACCGGTACCAGGAGTGTTCTGTTGCTCCACGCGGGCGTAGCTGACAGCCGCATGTGGCAGCCCCAGTTCGAGGCGCTCGAAGCAGGTGGTTATCAGGTGATCGCGCCCGATCTGCGCGGCTTCGGGGAGCGCCGGCTGGAGCCTGTGCCCTTCTCGTATCTGCGGGATGTCGAAGGGTTGCTCGATGGCCCGACGGCTGTGGTCGGCAACTCGCTGGGGGGTCGGGTTGCTCTCGAGTTGGGGCTGCACAGGCCAGATCTCATCGAGCGGCTGGTCCTGATCGCGCCAGGCTTGCCCGGTTGGGAATGGTCAGATGAGACACGTGCCGGTTGGGCTGAGGAGGAGGCAGCTTTCGACGGAGGAGACTTCGATGCCGCGGCAGAGGCAAGTCTTCGCATGTGGGTCGACGGGCCGAACCGTTCGCCGGACGAGGTCGACACAGGCATGCGGTCAGCGGTGCGCGCAATGGTGCTTCGCTCCTACGAGATGCAAGAGGGCGCCTGGGAGGCCGGTGCTCGCGAGGAGGAACTCCTCG
>JBBQPW010000018.1:0-16236 GCA_038216845.1 Gaiellales bacterium
CCAGTGCAAGTGGGCGAAGCGCGTGGGCGACGTGATCGCCGTGCCTTTCTACTCGAACCGACGCACACGTAGTGGCCTTTTACGTCGTGTCTACACGGCGGCAGAGATCGACGCGGTCGCCGCGTACTGCCCGGAGCTCGAGAGATGCTATTTCCTGCCGTACGCTCGCTTCGACGGGCGTACGGCAGGTTCAACTACGGGTCGCCCCAAGCCGAAACAACTAACGGCAAGGCGTCAACTGGGCCGACGATTTCGCGTTCGAGTCACTACACTTCCCCAAGATCCAGGGGCCATAGCTCAGCTGGGAGAGCGTCGCGCTGGCAGCGCGAAGGTCGCCGGTTCGATCCCGGCTGGCTCCATTCTTATTGCGCAAGATCCAGGAATCCGCTCGCGCAGATTTCTGGATCGCGGAAGCCCTCTGAAGAGGGCCGCCCGCGGCCCGGAGCTTCCGGATCGCTGGTGTCGGTGGTTCGAGTCCGCTTGGCACCATTCTTGTTGCGCAAGATCCAGGAATCCGCTCGCGCAGATTTCTGGATCGCGGAAGACCTCTGAAGAGGGCCGCCCGCGGCCCAGAGCTTCCGGATTCCTGGTGTCGGTGGTTCGAGTCCGCTTGGCTCCATAGCCCGAATCTCTGCACTCTCTTTGACGGAGGTGCTCGGGCCTCGCGTTCGGCGGGCGCTACCCGGAGACCGGGGCGGAGCGAGGCGTAGCATGGGTTGCCGACCCCTCGGTCAGGGCAGCGATGAGCTCGCGCATGAGGTCTCGCACGACGCGAGGCGAATCGACGGCGAATTGATCGCGGGGCGGCACGTCACGGGCGCGCACGTGCTGGCGACCGACATGAACGCCGATCGACCCGCTCGGCAGAGCGTTGTAGAGATCAAGGTCGGTGCGATCGTCGCCGGCAGCAAGGACGAAATGGGATTTTCGCTTGCCGTCCGGAAAGAGCTCTCGCACGTACCCACCCTTGTTCACGCCTCGTGCTCGCACCTCGACCACACGATGACCGAGAAGAACCTCGGCCTGGGCCCCCGCCAACAGCTGCTCGATGGTCACGAGCAGCTCGCGGGCCCGCCAGGCGCCGTACTCGGGCTCGGCCTGGCGGTAATGCCAGGCGACGCTGCAGAGCTTTCGCTCGACGAGGGTCGCCGGAACGTCCGCGGTGACCGAGCGAAACACGCGCTCCACGCGGGGCATCCACGACAGATCGACGTCGACGAGCGTGCGCCACTTGCCCCCCGGAGCACGCGCCAGATAGCCGTGCTCGGCGCAGAGATGGACGGGCAAAGCGCCGAACCACGACTCCAGGGTCCCGCGCGTCCGCCCGCTGACGATGTGGACATCCGTTCGCGGAAGCGCGCACAGATCGCTGAGAATGGCGAGGATCTCCCCAGTCGGTGCGGCGAGGTCGGGATGACTCGCAAGCTCGCGAAGCGTCCCATCGTAGTCCAGAAGCAAGGTCCGGCGTCCCGCGCGCGCAGCTCGCCGAGTGATCAGTTCGCGCGCCTTGGGATCGAGTGGCTTCATCGTCCGTCCCGCAGGCGTGCGAGTGGCGTAGCGCGCGAGGCGCGCCAGGAATCGTTCGGCCCAACGCCGACAATCGAGCTCCGCGACGCGGCCCGCCATCAGCTCGAGCCTGCGGCGGCGTTCTGTCTCATCGAACTCGAGCGCCTCGACGAGACGGTCGGCGATGTCCTTGTCGTCCCACGGGTTGATCAGCAGCGCGCCCGCGAGGACGTGAGCCGAGCCGGCCAACTCGCTCAAAACAAGCCCGCCCTGCCAACGCCCTGGGAGGTCGGGCTCGGCGGTTTGGCAGAGGACGAATTCCTGTGCGACGAGATTCATCCCGTCGCGCAGCGGCGTCACCGCGAGGACGTCTGCTCGTCGGTACAGCGCCGCAAGCTCGGGATGGGAGAGGCTCCGGTGGAAGTACTCGACCGGTGTGCGACCTGGCTGTCCGAAGCGGCCGTTGATGTGCGAAACCTGAAGCTCGATCTGGTCACGTTGCGCCCGATACTCTGCCCCCTCGAGGCGCGACGGCACGAGCACCTGCAGCATCGTCGTCGTCTTGGCGCGTTCTGGATCCTCCTCGAGGAAACGCTCGAACGCACGCAGCTTCTGGGGTATCCCTTTCGTGTAGTCGAGCCTCTCGACGCCGAGCACCAGTCGCTGGCCGACGTATCGCTCCTCGAGCTCGGCGTACGCACGCGCCGTTTCCGGGTCGGCGAGCGTCTTGGCAAACGAGTCGACATCGATGCCGATTGGGTCGAAGCCAACACCCACGAGCCGCCCGTCGAACTCGATCACGTCGGGTTCCGATTCCAAGCCGAGAACACGAAGGCACGAGGATCGAAAGTGGCGTGCGTAGTCGCCCGTCTGGAAGCTGATGTAGTCGGCGCCGAGCAGCCCGCGGAGCACGTGCTCGCGCACCGGCAGGATCCGGTAGATCTCCGAGGACGGGAACGGGATGTGCAGGAAGAAGCCAATAGAGAGATCGGGACGGCGACTGCGAAGGGCTGCCGGTACGAGCATCAGATGGAAGTCGTGGACCCAGACGCGGGCACCGAGCGGGCAGTGTTCGACGATCGTGTCCGCAAATCGCTCGTTCACCTCGACGTAGCGTTCCCAGGCCGATTGGGAGAACTGAAAGCGGTCCGGCAGGTAGTGGAACAGCGGCCAGATCGCGTCGTTGCAGGTCCGGCCGTAGAAGTCCTCCTCTTCGTCGGCCGTCAGAAAAACGGGAGAGAGCCCGTCGGCAGTGAGGGTGGTTGTAACCTCGTCCTCCCGTTCGGCCGGTACGAACGTGCCGGGCCAACCCACCCATTGATGCGCCCCCCGTACACCCCGCAAGGCAGTCGCGAGGCCGCCGGCGGCCGGCTCGCTCGTCAACTCTCCATCGTCGAGTGACAGGCTGACGGGAAGCCGGTTGCTTGCGATCACAAGATCGCCCGGGGCTCGCGGGTTTCGCGCCATCTTCGTCCGAACGGCCTAGCCGTGCTCCGCGTCGGTCATGAGATCGTGGGCCGGGATCTCGGCTGAATCCACCCAGTAGTCGCCCATGAGCATCTCGAGCTCGCCGTCGCCGGTATGACTGCCACCCTGGGCGACGACTTTCTCGTACTTGACGATCCAGCGATGGGGCAGTCGGTCGTACTCACGCCAGCCGAGCGCCTCGATCGCGGCAGCTTTCGCGCTGATTTCGACGAGTGGTGTCTTCTCGAAGCTGACCGGGGTCAGCAGGTTCGTGAGCTCGGATTCCATACGCAGCCTCCTCGGATTCGCTTCCTCCGTATTACGTGTACCCGTGTGGCCCGTCAGCCAACCGCAGCCGTACCTTCGAGTGCTGCCATCGAGACGTCGTCGGTACCGCCGCGACTAGCGGGAAGGCACTGGAAGTCGAGCCAGCGCCTCGTCACGTGACGAGGCGCCGTAAAGATGCGATAGCTGGCCGCCGTCCACTCCTAGAAGCCACACGACTGGAACGTCGGCCAGTCCCCCTTCGTGCTTCATGTAGCGAACGCGGCCTGTGACGAGCGCAAAGCCGCTCGTAAGCGGCTCGACTTCTCGAGCTTCGGGCTCGTAGATCGGCCAGGTAAAGACGTCGTCGTAGAAGACGGCGAGGACGTCCTTTCTCCCTTCGATCACGGTGCCGTCGATGATCCGCGGTGCGAACACGACGTCCGGATGAAGCATCTCCCTCAGTCCGTCTCGGTCCTTCCTCCCGAGCAACGCAAAAAAGTGCCGGACAGACCGTCGGATGTCCGCGGCGTCCCTGTTCATGAGGCGGCTCCTATCCTCTAAGGCATTTCGAGCTTCCCCCGCGGGCGTCGGTTTCGGGACGCCCACGATGCCACAAATCGGGGGCATTGCGTAGCTCCAGCGCTGTCAACCGTTTTACCGCCGAGCCGACTGGGTACGGCCTACCTCACAGACATCGATCACGGACTCGGGACGAAGGAGGCACATTCCATGTTTACGACAACCCCCATCCAGAAGCGGTTCCGCTTTGTCAACGAAGAGATCTTCCGCCAGTCGGAGCCAGCATCGCAGTTCAGGAGCCTCGATTTCATCTGCGAATGTCGAGACCCGTCGTGCTTCAGTGTCCTACCGCTGACGGTTTCCAGGTTCGCGCGGATCACCGCGATCTCCAGCTCGTATGCGGTGCTGAGCGGGCATCCGACAAGCGAGGTCGCTGCCGGCGAATCGTCGCGAGCAGCTTGATCTGCGGTACACGCGATCGGACCAACCCACCGGCCCGGAAGTGACAACCTCTCCGTTGCAAGGGCATGGCCCATGACCAGCACTGGGACGACTACGCTCGCAGGCGGAGTGGAACACATCGTGGTCAAGGTGCCCACGGCCCGCGCCTTCCGCCCAGTCCTGCGACTGGTCGTCGGAGGCGTCGGCAGCCGATGCGGCCTCCCGTTCGAACGTGTGGACGAGCTGCAAGCAGCAATCGGCGCGGTGCTCGATCAGCGAGTCGCGGCTGGAGCAACAATCGAGCTCGAGGCTGCGATCGGTGAGGCCGAGCTCGTCGTCGCACTCGGGCCGTTTGTCGTCGCCGACGACCGAGCCGGCCGTCGGGTCACGGCTGTCCTCGTCGACCGCGTTGGCACGGTCGATCGGGATGGGCACGAGTGGGTCGAGCTAGCCGTTGCGATGCCAATCGCCTCCAGGGCTGGTGCGTGAGCATTCCCTACGATCTCGCTCAGAAACAGCTCCTGCAGGCGTACAAGCTCGAGGGTGATCGCAGCGCGCGGGATCGTCTCATCGAGGAGATGGTTCCGCTCGTGCGCGCACTCGCCATGCGATATGCGGGACGTGGAGAATCGGTGGAGGATCTCGTTCAGGTCGGCTCGATCGGGTTGATCAAGGCAATCAATCGCTTCGACATCGAACGCGGCGTTGAGCTCTCGACGTATGCCGTGCCTACCATCGTCGGCGAGATTCGGCGTCATTTCCGGGACAAGGCCTGGGCGGTACATGTTCCGCGGCGACTGAAGGAGCTCAACCAGAAGCTGGGAACGCTTCTGGACGACTTGACCGCGGAGCTCGGCCGCTCTCCGACCATCGAGGAGCTCGCCGGAGCTGCCGGAGCGGACGAGGAAGAGGTGCTGGAGGCTCTCGACTCTTCCCATGCGTATTCCGCGCAGAGTCTCTCGGTACCCCTCGACAAAGACAGTGACGGCACCCTCGGCGACACGCTGGCACAGGACGAGGTCGGATACGGACTGGTCGACGAAGGGACGATCGTCGCGGTGGGATTGGACGCGTTGGAGGCGCGAGAGCGTCGAATCGTCGAGCTCCGTTTCTTCCAGGAGCTCACACAATCACAGATCGCCGCGGAGCTCGGCATCTCACAGATGCATGTCTCTCGTCTGCTCCGGCAGGCGCTTCAGACTATGCGCGGACAACTCGACGAGCAGAGCGAGGTTCAAGGATGAGGAACGACATCGTGGAGCTCCAGTTCCCGGCTGACGCGCGCTACCTCGTGCTTGCACGCCTCAGTCTGACCGGAGTAGCTCAGACGGCGACCTGGATCGATGCTGCGGCGCTGACCGATCTCAAGTTGGCGACCACCGAGGCTTGCTCGAATGCAGTGCGTCATGCATATCCGGGCGGTGCCGGGGAGATCAGCGTTCGGATCGAGCTCACCGCTGACCGGCTGTCCGTCGAGGTGAGCGACCGCGGCGCCGGCTTCGACGAGACAAAGGTTGGAGCCTGGCACGCAGCGTCGCTGCACGAGCAAGGGATGGGGCTGTCGATCATCCGGTCGGTGACCGACGAGCTGCAGGTCGGTTCGGGTGTGGAAGGGGCAGGCACGACCGTGCGGTTCGCCAAGCACCTGCTCGGCTGACGCGCGCAACACCTCACAGCTCCTGGCAGAGGTAGGAGCTCTTAGCTTCGCAGCGCGCTGGCCAAGCTGTCGTGAAGGTCGAACACGCGGTCGAGGTTGGTGATCTCGAATACGCGTCGGATCTCGGGGGGAGGCACGACGATGTGGAGCGTCCCGTCGCGCTCACGCATCCGCTTGAGTGCCCCTACGAGGACGCCCAGAGCGCTCGAGTCGAGAAACGTCGTACGGCTCAGATCCACCACGAGCCGGATCACACCGGGCTCGAGAGCGTCGGTGATCCGATCGCGCAGGAGGGGCGCCGAGTAGGCATCGATCTCGCCCTTCGGTGTCAGTACTACGCACCCCGCGGAGGGAAGGGCCAGGTCGACGGCCCCGCGCTCGTCGGGCACATCGAATCGTGACGGCTGCACCTCGGAGCTCATCGGCCGCAGGGATCGTAGACCGCCGGTCCACAGAGCGCCGCGGCTCGAGGTGAGATCGACGCTGCGGCATGTTGGAGCGGATCCACGGGCAACACGACGCCGGTCTTCAACGATCGGCCGCCGCGCTCAATCGTCGCCGGCGAGGTGATCGGGGGCGTCGGTGGTGGGCGACGCGCTGAGAGCGCTCACTGCGACGTCGCGTGTCTCGTCGAGTCGGACTGCTCCCGGTACGTCAGCCAGGTCCAGGATCCGCCGTATGTGTGACCCGGCGGGAACGACAACGCGGACGTGCCACCCGCGGCCACCGCCCCATTGCAGTGTCCGATAGATCAATCGGACTCCAGCGCTGTCGAGGTAGTCGACGGCCGTCAGGTCGAGGACGAGGCCCTTCCCCCGGTGCTCGAACACGAGCTCGACCGCCGTTCCGATCGAGTCGGCGTTCGAAAGGTCGATTTCGCCGTTGAGCTCGGCGATCCAGACGTCGTCGACCGTGAGCACCTCGAGATCGGCGAGGTCGGTCATGCGTCGACCTCGAGTCGCAAGCGCCGACGCAGGTGCACGGCCGTTTCGTTCGGCGATCGAATCACCTCGACCCCCTCCATCAGCACATCCATGAACTCCAGGCCACGCCCGCGGTCCCCACTCGGGCCGGAGGGCTTCCAGCGGCCTGGGTTTCGAACGACGATCGACACCTCACGACGTACGACCTTTCCTTCGACGAAGACGATGCGCTGATCAGTCGCTGCAGCACCCAAACCGGGTATCGGGTGCTCGATCGCATTCGAGCAGGCTTCGTTGACCGCGACAAGTATGTCGAAGATCTCATCGTCGGCGGCGCCGACCGACCTCAACCACGTTCGCAGCTCCGCCCGCATGGGTGCGAGCGAACGCGGGCCTCCGCGAAGTTGGGTCGAGAATCCCTGCGCCCGTAGCTGGCCCACCATGACGGCGACCAGGACCACGTCGTCCGTATGGTTGGCGTCAAACAGGGTGTCGATGATCCTGTCCGCAACATCGGCGACCGCCGACGCGGAGGTGGCGATCTCGGATGCGAGCCGGTCGATTCCCGTGTCGATCGACTCGCCTCGCCGTTCGACCAGCCCGTCCGTGTAGAAGACCATCAGGGATGCGGGCTCGAGCGGCACGACTGCCTCGACGTACACCGCATCGGCACTCGCCCCGATCGGCAATGACCGACCTTCGTCCAGGCGTGCTACGGAGCCATCGGCGGCGCGAAGAAGGGGCGGTGGATGGCCGGCACTTGCAAGCCGCAGCGAGGCGCGGTCCGGACTGACGATCCCGTAGACCACCGTCGCAAAGACGTCCTCTCCGTCGCGACACGCCATCTTGTTGAGCGATGCAAGCGTCTCGGCGGCCCCGAACCCCGCGGTCGCAAAGGCGCGAAGAACGTCGCGCAGCCGGCCCATGGTCGCCGCCGCGGCGACACCGTGGCCGACGACGTCACCGACGGCGATACCGATCGAACCATCGTCCAGAGCGAAGGCGTCGTACCAGTCTCCGCCTACGGTGATGCCTGACGTCGCAGGCACATACCTCGCGGCGGCCTCGATCCCGTGCATGGCCGGCAGAGCACTAGGCAACAGGCTGCGCTGGAGCGTCTCGGCGATCCGGTGCTCCTGCTCATGGGCCTGCACACGCTCCAGGGAAGCGGCGATGCGGGACGCCGCGAGGCGGAGGAGTAAGAGATCTTCGCGCTCGAAGCCATGGGGACCCTTCGTCCCGACATGGAGCACGCCGATGGTTCGCCCATCCACGAGCAACGGAACGCCGGCCAGCGAGACGACGCCCGAGTCGCGCAGATACGGGTTGACGACCTCGATCTGCGAGATGTCCGCCACCACGGTGGGCAGTTGGGTTGCCGCGATTCCCCCTGCGAAGCCCTGGCCGAGTGGAACACTGAATCCGATTGGGCCGTCGAATCCGACGGAGGCACTCTCCCGGAGTACGTCCCCGGTTTCGTCGAGCACCAGAATGGTTGCGGTATCCGACCCGACCGCGTCGCGCAGCCGTTCGAGCAACCCGTGCACCAGGTCGTCGACAGAACCAGTGCCCAGGGTCGCGTCGACGATCAATTGCAGCCGTCGCAACCTGTTCGTCAGTCGTTCGGCGTGTTCGCGCGCGGTACCTTCGGCCTCGTAGAGGCGCGCGCGCTCTAGCGCTTGAGCGCCCTGTCGCGCGAGCGTGGTGAGGAACTCCTGTGTCGCGGCGTCGAACCGGCGTGGCTCGCGGAAGGACATGTGGATGACACCCATGGCGTCGCCTCCGACCAACAGAGGCGCTGCGATCGTTGCGTTCAGACCGGTCAGCATCTGAGGCTCGGCGAGATGCGGCCATCTGCTGACGAGCTGCTCCGCCGACTCGACCACCACAACCTGACGTGTCCGTATGGCCTCGAGCGAAGGTCCTTCCACATTCGCGGCATCGACGCTCCAACGGCCGCGCAGAGCCTCGGGGAACCCGGTGCTGGCGAGAACCTCGAACTCGGTGCCGCCCGATCCCAGGCGCACGACTGCCGCCGCATGCGCCCGAATCGCCACCAGGCCCTCTCGGACGATCGCCTCTGCGACCTCGGTGGTCGTCGCTGCCTCCGATAACGCAGCCGTCACGGCCTGGAGTCGACTGACCTGCGCCCATGCCTCCTCGGCTTGATCGCGGGCATCTCCCTGTTCTGCGTAGAGTCGCGCGTTGTCGACAGCTGTTGCTGCGCGCCGCGCAAGCTCTTCGAGCAGGGCAAGGTCGCCATCGGCATACCGTCGCTCGGACTCGGCACTCACGAATGTGATCGCACCAAACGTCCGCCCACCAGCGGTTAGCGGGGCCGTGATCGCGGACCGGAGCCCGAGATCGCGTGCGATGCCGAGTTGCCGCTCATCGACAGTGACCGCGGCGAGCACCTCGTCGGTGATCTCCGGGTAGAGCTCTGAACACCCCGTCCGAATCACGGCCGGAATGCCGGTGGCCGCCTCCGGATCGGGCGGATACTCAGCCTGCAGGCGTCGAGCAAGTTCGACTTTCTGTGGGTCGAGGTGAGCAACAGCGACGTTCTCGATCTCACCTGTGGCGGAGACCAGATCGACCGAGCACCAATCGGCGAGAGCGGGAATGGCAAGCTGTGCGACGCGCGCCAGCGTCTCTTCGTAGTCGGGCGACGACGAGAGAATCTCACTCCCGTCGGCAAGGAACTTCTGCTCCCGCTCCCGTCGAATCCGAGCCGTGACGTCGACGAGCACACCGACGACTCTCGCCACGTCGTCGGGCGCACCGCTGACCGTACGACCCCGAAGCTCGAGCCACTGCGCAACACCGTCCGTGCGCAAGAGGTGGAGATCTACAGCGACCACGGTGCCCGGCTCGCTGGCGCGCTCCAGCGCTGTGGCAGCTCGCGCCCGATCGTCGGGGTCGACGAGCGCGAGGAACTCGGCGGCACCGCCCGAGAACGTCCCGACCCGCAATCCGAGCAGACGTTCCGCCTCCTCGGACAGCGATAGCTGGTCTGCTGCGGGCCGCCACTCCCACGATCCCATCGCGCCCGATTGCATCGCGAGCTCCAATGTGTGCCGACTGGCGCGGAGCTCGGCAAGCGCGCGTTGCGCCTGGAACAGGAGATACGAGACGAGCAGAGCTGCGAGGAGAAAACCGCCGAGCCCGACCGCGCTTGATTCGGTTATCGCAAAACTGTGGGTGGGGCCGACGAAGAAGTAGCCGTATTCGACGAACGACGCAATCGATGTAACGAGCCCGATCCAGAGACCACCGACCGCGGCGGCGACCATCACGACGAGGAGATACAACAACCCTGGCCCCGGTTTCCCCTCCAGCTTGGACACGCCGGCGAGCGCCGAGACAGCACTCGTGCCGACGACTGCGACGAGGATGCCGAGGAACACCCCCCGGCGCTTGTGCGATCGGGCGCCGAGCTCGAGTCCGTCCCTCACCTGGTGCGCGGCAAGGCGTCGAGCGCCGCGGTACGGCTCGAGTAGATGGCGAACAGCCGATCGAGGAGCATCAGTTCGAAGATGCGTGTGATGTTGCGGTCTACGCAGGCAATTCGCAACTCGCCATCCCGTTGCTGACTGCGGCGGGCCGCTCCCACGAGGATGGCGAGAGTCGTCGAGTCGATGAAGGTGGTCGCCGTCATGTCGACGACAACGACTGCCGTGCGCGCTTCGTCGGCTCGTCTCAGCACCGCACGCAGGGTTGACGCAGCGTGCATGTCGATCTCACCGACCACGGAGACGACCACGACGCCGTCAGCAACGCGTTCGCTGCTGATGCGGACATCCGCGGCGACAGCGTCCTGTTCCGTCGGCCCGTATCCCGTCACCGATCGGATGCTGCCCCCGGTGGCGTTCCGCGAAACATCACGTCATCTAGAGCCAGCGCCGCAGCTTGGCGATGGCGAGCGTCGTCACCGCGATGAGTCCGACAAGGCCGACGACGACCCAGAAGAGTGCGGGGTGCGTGAAGAGCCCGACCTTGAAGTTCATGCCCATGATGCCGGCGATTGCGGTACCCGGGAGGAGGATCACAGACGTCAACGTCAGCACCTTCACGATCTCGTTCGTGCGCTGGCCCGTGCGCGCGAGCAGGACATCGAAGGAGCCGACGACGCTCTCCCGTGCGTCTCGGGCGGCGTTGACCGTGTTCTCGAATTGGACCAGCAAGCCCGTGAAGCGCTCGGCGGACTCCTCGCTCGACAGCGCGCCGAGCTCGGCGTGGCCGAGAGCGGCGAGTGGACGCCGGTGGGTCATCAGCGAACGGCGTAGGGATCCGATGTCGCTCCGTAGCTCGACGAGACGCGCGATGCCGTCCTCCGCGCTCATCTGGTTGCTCTTCATCGCCCGGACGTCGAAGGCCTCGAGTTGCGTCTCGATCGTCTCGAACGCCACTGCGTACTCGTGGAGGACCCATTCGAGCAGGGTGGCGAGGAACGTCGGGCCATCGAGAGCGCCGACGTCGCCGGAACCGCCGGCAAGCTTCGCGAACTCTTCGAGAACCTCGGCCGGTTGGTCGTGCGCGGTGACGATCCAGTTCTCGCCAACAAGACACTCGATCGTGCTGATGTCGGTCGCCTCGGGACCGTCCTTGGCTCGGGGCGCGAGCGTTGTCAAGTGTATGTACGAACCAAAGTCCCTGAAGAACGACTCGCCAGTCGGCGACTCCAAACGCGCTTCGCTCTCAGGAGCGAGCGCGAGCGCGTCGCGTAGCTCGGCGGCTGCCACGGCTGAGGGGTCGTCGAGGTCGATCCAGAGCAGCGACGACGCCCGCAATTTGCCGAGGCGCGATCGCCAGTCTCGGACTGTTTCGACCTCGTGCCGGTCGAAGACGACAGCTGACAGCACAGGGACTGCTCCCTCTTGGCGGTTGAGGCCTCTCGAAGCGGCGATCGGCGTTCTTTTTTCCCGGCGGAACGCCAACGCAAACGTTGGCCCAGCCCGCAGCGCGAGGCGATGCGATGCGAGCGTTTTCGTAGGTGTGGGGGCGGGTAGACGAGGTCGGATGTCGAAAAGTCAGCCCACGAGCAGGCCGCGCCAGAAGAGCCTTGCTGTGGCACCCAAAGCCCTGCTCCTCTTCTTCTACTCGCCCACATCCGGCCCGTCGCGGCGTATGGAGAGTCTCGTCTCAGGGCTGAGCGTACGAGAGCGCAAGCGTCTGCGCCTCCGGCTGGTCAATGCCGACGTGCGCACGGATCTGCTTGCGAGCTTTGGCCTGAAGGACATTCCGGCGCTCGTCCTCATCAGAGAGCACAAGGTCGTTGCGTGTCTCGAGGGAAGAGCGACAGGAGCCCAGATCAGCGAGGCGATTCTCCCGCAGCTCTGACGCTGACTCCTTCCCCGGCAGTCGTTAGGGCCATGTTCGGATCTGTAAGCGATCCACGAGGAGCGGTTGGCGAGGTAGGGCTGCCGGGTACCTACGAGAGATCAAAGGCTCGACCACAACACTCGCTAACACGGGAGGTACATGATGTTGAAACGCCATTTGACCGCAGCCGGAGTGGGGATCGCGTTGGTCATTGTCCTCGCGATCGCCCTCGGCTCATTCGCAAGAGGAAGCTCCGCCGCCACCTCTGCAGCCCCGAGCAACGCTGCGCCCCCAACGATCTCGGGCTCGACAGTGGTTGGCCACACCCTGAAGGCAAGCAAAGGGTCGTGGACCGGCACCGATCCCATCACCTACGACTACCGCTGGCTCCGCTGCGACCAGGACGGCGGCAGCTGCGCTGGGATCAGTGGTGCGACCGACTCGACATACGTCCTGAAGTCGGTCGATCGCGGCAACACGTTGCGCGTGCGTGTAACCGGGACGAACAGCACCGGCACCGACTCGGCGACGTCCGTTCCGACGGCTGTGGTGAAAGCCGGTGCGCCGCCGACGCCAGCGCCTCCAGCCACGGGGTGTCCGACGACACCCGGCACGCTCGCGGTCACGGCCGTGTCGCCGCCGGCGCGCTTGCTGATCGACCAGGCGCAGATCCAGCCGAGCACGGTCACGTTCGGCACGAGAGCTGCCAGCGTGCGGTTCCACGTCTCGGCCTGCGGCGGTCAGCCCGTCCAGGGTGCACTCATCTACGCGACCGCGGTGCCGTATGGACAGTTCGCGATTCCGAACGAGCAGCCGACCGGTTCCGACGGCTGGGCCACGCTTGACTTTCGCGCGCAGGCGGGGTTCCCAGTGAGCACGAAGCAGCAGATCCTCGTTGTGTTCGTCCGGGCGAGGAAAGCGAGCGACAACCTGCTCGGCGGGATTTCAACTCGTCGACTCGTCTCGTTCCGCGTCTCCCAGTAGCGGGCGAACTCCCAACGGTGCGAGGGGCTTCGCGGCCCTCGCACCGTTGGAGTTGCTCGGCGAGTAGGGTTTCATCGGTGACGGAAAAGCTCGCTGCACGCGCGATGGACTGGCGTCTGATGATTGACCGTTCGCTCGGCAGGGTAATGTCGTCTGCGGTGGTCGCGCATCATCGCCGGCGGCTTGCACGCATTGGGTGGGAGAGTGCTCTCGATCGATCGGGAGGACCGTGGGCGCAAGGTGATCCGCCTCCGCGCGCCGGCTGTTCCGTCGAGGTGCTGATCGACGGCGAGCAGGCGCTGCCACGCGTGGCCGCGACGCTCGCGGAAGCGCAGTCGCACGTCTATCTCGCGGGCTGGCAGTTCTCGCCCAGCCTGGCTCTCGTGCGCGGCGGCGAGCGCGTGATCCTCCGGAACCTGCTCGCCGAGCTCGCCGAGCGGGTCGACGTCTACGTGCTGGCGTGGGCCGGGGCACCACTGCCGTTGTTCAGGCCGTCCCGCGCGACGGTGCGGAGGATTCGCGACGAGCTCTGTCGCGGCACGGATATCCACTGCGCGCTCGACGACAGGGAGCGGCCACTCCATTGCCATCACGAGAAAACGATTGTCGTCGACGACCGCGTGGCGTTCGTCGGCGGCATCGACCTGACGTTCGTAAACGGTGACCGCTTCGACGGCAACGACCATGTGGCACGAGCCCAGGTCGGCTGGCACGACGTCAGCTCGAGGATCGAGGGTCCCGCGGTGTCAGACGTCGCCGAGCACTTCCGCATGCGCTGGCACGAGGTCACAGGTGAGCGGCTCGTAGGTCCGGCTTCGCCGAATGAGCCGCTCGAGGGGGCAAGGTCGACTGTCCAGGTCGTCCGTACCGTCCCTGAGAAGGTGTACGCGGCCGTGCCGCGCGGCGATTTTCGGATCCTCGAGTCGTACCTTGGCGCCTTGCGCTCGGCTCAGAAGCTCGTCTACATCGAAAACCAGTTCCTCTGGTCGCCTCAGATAGCCGACGTGCTCCGCGCAAAGCTCGAACACCCGCCGTCGGATGCGTTCCGTCTACTTGTCGTCCTCCCGGCCAAGCCGAATGCCGGCTCAGACGACACGCGCGGGATGCTCGGCGAGCTCGTCGAAGCGGATGCAGGGGCCGGGCGCCTGCTCGCGTGCACCCTGTACGCCCGACACGGGCGTCTCGACGATCCGATCTACGTGCACGCGAAAGTCGCAATCGTGGACGACGCCTGGCTGACGATCGGCTCGGCCAACCTCAACGAGCACTCACTCTTCAACGACACGGAGATGAACATCGTCTCCGACGATGTCGAGCTGGCGCGCGAGACGCGTCTGCGGCTGTGGGCCGAGCACCTCGAGCTCCCGATGAATGCAATATCCGGCGACTCGACCGACGTGATCGACCGCCATTGGAAGCCGATCGCGCACGAGCAGCAGCGGCGGCGCCTGGCGGGACAGCACCTGACACACCGGCTCGTCCGGCTACCGGAGGTGTCGCGACGATCCGAGCGTCTGCTCGGCCCGCTGCAGGGCTTGCTCGTCGACGGCTGACCACGGAGCTGGTTTCCCGGCGGGCAACCATGGGTACAACCGCGCTCAGGCACGCAGGACGTCGTCGCGTGTCGCGAGCGAAAGGAGCGAAATGACGGCTCGAGGAACAGCTGCCGGCGCAGCGGGAGCGGCGCAGGACGCGGGGGCAACGGTCACACGGAGTGCCCCGTTCGAATGGCTCGCGCGCGCCGGCTTCGTCGCACGCGGGCTGATCTACGTGATCATCGGGGTCCTTGCCCTGAAGCTGGCCGTCGGTAGCGGCGGCAAGACGACAAATCAACAGGGTGCGCTGAGGACGATCGCGCACCAGCCGTTCGGCCGCATCCTCCTGCTCGCTGTCGCGATCGGTCTCGGCGGCTACGCGCTGTGGCGGATCCTCCGCGCCGCCGTCGGGCAACACGGCGACAGCGCTCTCGACCGCATCTCAGGGCTCGCCAGCGGTCTCGTCTACGCCGGAATGTGCCTGATCGCCGTCAAGCTGCTCGTCGGCGCGAAGCCGAGCACCACGGCGAACCCGCACAAGGCGACCGCCGGCGTATTCGGTTGGCCCGCGGGCACGTGGATCGTCGGCCTCGTCGGAGCGGTGCTCATTGGGGTCGGCCTCTACCAGGGCTACCGAGGGCTTAGCAAGGACTTCCTCGACGACTCGAAGACCGAGCAGATGAGCCCGAGCGGCCGTCGCTGGTTCGAGCGGATCGGCATCCTCGGTTATCTCGCGCGGATGGTCGTGTTCGGGCTGATCGGAGTGTTCCTGATCAAGGCCGCCGTCGACTTCAGGGCGAAGACGGCGCTCGGCCTCGACGGGGCGCTCGCGAAGCTCGCCCACCAGTCGTACGGGCACCTGCTGCTCGGCGTCGTCGCGGCCGGCCTGATCGCCTTCGGCGTGTACTCGCTGGCCGACGCGCGCTATCGCAAGATCTGAAATGCGCGAGCGGGCCGGCGCTGGCCCGCTCGCCCATGGCTCGCCAGAGGCTCCGGTCGATCCGGCAGCTGCCGAACAGGCGCCGCCCCGTTGGGTGGCGCCTGTCTTCATCCTCCTCGGCGTCGGGCTCGTGCCTTGGACGGTCGTGCTCGCCTTTACGTTGCCGGCACGGCACGGCACCCATCACTACGACGTGGCGTGGACCGGCTTCGACGTCGTGCTGGCTGCCACGTTGGTTGCAACGGCGGTCGGAGCAGCGCGACAAGCGACATGGCTCCAGGGAGCTGCCGCGGTGGCGGCGACGTTGCTCGTCTCAGACGCCTGGTTCGATCTCCTCTCAGCGACATCGCCCGACGAGGTGGCGACGGCTGCCGGCCTCGCGGTGTTCGTCGAGCTGCCGATCGCCGCAGCGTGCGTCTTCGTGTCGCGCCACGCAGAGGAAACGGCCGATCGTGCGCATCGTATCGCGGCGTTCAGCCACCGGCGGCGACGGCGTGATTCGGGCCTGTAGGACTACGCCTTGGTGGGGGCTCGCTCCCTTGGCGCAGAAGACACCGGTACGTCCGCGGCGCGGGCTGCAACCTCGACGGCGACGCCGAACCGCAGCAGGCGCCCACCGAATGCGATGCCGCAGACGGCGAACCAGGCCCAGCCAAGTGCGAGGCCCGCGATGAC
>JBBQPW010000019.1:0-16045 GCA_038216845.1 Gaiellales bacterium
CGATGAGCGAGAGAAACACGACCGCACACGCGGCCGCGAGCCCGAGCCGACTACGTGCTCGGCGTGTCACTCGGCGCCGCGGGCTGATCGCCCTCGGAGCTGCTCGGCGCTGCGGGTGCAGAGTCGGTCGGCGAAAAGCTGACGTGCGGCACCTCGCGTTCCGCAGGCTGCTCGACCTCGAAGAACTCGCGCTTCGTGAACCCGAACGAGTTCGCCAGGATCACCGCCGGAAAGGTCTGGATCGCGTTGTTGAAGGTCAGCACCGTGTCGTTGTAGACCTGCCGCGAGACGGCGACCTTGTTCTCGGTGTCGGAGAGCTGAGCCTGCAGGTCGAGGAAGTTCTGACTCGCCTTCAGGTCGGGGTAGGCCTCGGCAACGGCGAACAGCCGTCCGAGCGCCTGGCCGAGGATGCCCTCCGCCTGCGCTGTCGCAGCCGGGCCCTGTGCTTGTTGAGCCGCTGTTCGAGCGGCTGTGACCGCCTCGAACGTCCCGCGCTCGTGCGCCGCATAGCCCTTCACCGTCTCGATCAGGTTCGGGATCAGATCCCAGCGGCGCTTGAGCTGAACCTCGATCTGCGCCCATGCGTTGTCGACGCGGTTCCGCGAGCGGACAAGGCCGTTGTACATCGCGATCACCCACACAACGAGGATCACGAGGACCGCGACGATCACGAGGACAACCCAGAGCATGACGCCAGCCTACGGGTAGGCTCGAACGATGGCAACCGCGAGCAGCCGGTCGGCCGTGACGGTCGCGCGGATCAACGTGACGCCGGTGAAGGGGCTGGCGCTCGGCAACCCAGAGTCGGTGGAGCTGACACCGTCGGGAGCGCGGGATGACCGTCGGTTCTTCCTCGTCTCCGCTGACGGACGCCTCGTCAACGGCAAGCGGATCGGCGGCGACCTCAACCTCGCGCGAGCGGACTGGGACCCAGCGGCTAGCTTGCTGTCCGTCGCGATGCCGGGCGGCGAGGTGGTGCGGGATTTCGTGCGGCTGGGACGGCCGACGACGACCGACATCTACGGGCGGGAAGTCTCAGGCCACGAGGTCGACGGGTCGTTCGGGGAGGCGCTGTCGGATCTTGCGGGTCTGCCGGTCACGCTCGTGGAACGGAATGAGGACGCCTGGGCGACCGACTCGCGCCCCGCGACCCTCGTCTCTCGAGCCTCGCTCGACGAGTTCGGCGGCGACGGTCGGCGATTCCGCATGCTCCTCGAGCTGGAAGGGCTCGAGGCATACGGCGAGGACGCGTGGAGCGGGAGCAGGCTGCGGATCGGTGGCGTCACTCTGCAAGTCGGGACGCCCACGCCACGGTGTGCGCTGCCTTCGTACAACCCGGACGACGCAACGCGAGACCGCGACATCCTTCGCGACATCCTCGGTCGGCGTGGCCCGATCGACGGCCAACCGTGCCTCGGTGTCTTCGCCGAGGTCGTCGAGCCCGGTGTCGTACGGGCCGGCGACCGCGTCGAAGTTGTCTAGTCCGCTCGGTGGCAGACGAAGATCATGTCCTCTTCGCCCGCGTAGGGGCGACGGTCGAACCAGCCGTAGGTCGCCTCGATCTCGAAGCCGGCCTCGTCAAGGAGTGCGAGCCACTCCGGGGCATCGAGCCAATGGAGAGCCATCGTTGCCTTGGAGTCGCCGCCCCGCACGGTAAGGGTCAGCGTGCGCGCCGTCTCGTCCCAGTCGGCTCGCTCGAAGATGCCCGGCTCGCGCTCCAGCCACCGCCCGTCGGTCTCGTCGATGTCCTCGCGGCCGGGGGCGAAGACGTCGAAGCCGAGGCGGCCGCCCGGCTCGAGGAGCGCATGGGCGGCGCGTAGGGCTCGCAGCTTCTCGAGCTCATTCGGCATGTGGAGGAGCGAGCGGAACGGGCAGATCACGAGAGGGACGCGCTCGGGCACCGGCGGCATGCGGAGGTCGCCGACGCGTAGATCGACGTGGTTCTCGATGCCCAGCTCTCGTGCCCGCTCGCGGGCGACAGCGAGCATCCCCTCGGACCGGTCGACCCCGATCACGGAAATCGCGGCCTGCGCGATCGGGAGGGCGATCCGGCCCGTACCGACCGCCAGCTCGACGACCGGGCCGCCGGACTTCTTCGCCAGGTCGACGTAGAACTCGATGTCCTCGGTTACGGACAGTGACCAGGGGTCGTAAATCCGGGCGATCGAGTCGTACGACACGGTTCGATTCAAGCAGGCGAGCCCGTGGAGCGATCGCCGCACTTTCGTCGCTCGCGCGTCACGGTCCCGACCGCTCGCCTGTCACGGGACAGTCGAGGGACAGTCAAGCGGGTCATCCAGGCTTGCGCGCGACGTAGACGAACTCGCTGCTCGAGTCGTCGAACGGGCGGCGGTCGAACCAGCCATAGAGCGCCTCCACCTCGAGACCGGCGACATCGATCAGGCCTTCCCATTCCGACCGCGCGATCCACCAGAGCGTGATCTCGGAGTCGTCTTCCAACCTGACCGTGAGCCGGTTGTCGGCTGGAAAGTAGTCGATCCGATGCGGGACGCCCGTCTCGGTGTGCCATTTGCCGTCAAGCTGCACGGCGACCTGCGGATCGAAGGCGAAGGCGTTCCACGCGAAGCGGCCGCCCGGCCGGAGCGACGCGGCGACACGCTCGAACACGCGCCGTCTGTGGGCCCACGTCGGGAGATGCAGCAGCGAGCGGGCCGGGCAGCTGATCAGTGCGGCGGGCTCCTCGAGCTCGAAATCCCGCATGTCCGCCTCGCGCAGATCGAGCTGGACACCGGCAGCGTCGGCTCGTTCGCGAGCGATAGCCAGCATGGCCGGCGACCGGTCGATCCCGATCACGCGCCGTCCGGTGGCAGCCGCCACGGGAATCGCGACCCGCCCGGTCCCGACTGCAAGCTCGACGATCGGCCCTGTCTCCTGCGCCAGGGCGGCACGCGCCAGGTCGACGTAGAAGGCGACATCCTCGGTCATCGACGCCGACCATGTCTCGTAGATCGCGGCAAACCCCGCGTACGGATCCATGCGGGCATTCAAGCGGAGCGCGTCGCGACAGGTTGGTACCCTCGGCGCGATGGACGCGCAGACGCTGGAAATCGAGGCTTTCGCGGCCGTCGTTGCAGCGGACACGACCGACGCGATCGAATTGGTGCGCGTCGAGTTCCTAGGCCGCAGGAGCGCGCTCAAGCAGGCGCTGCGGGAGGTGCGCGATCGCGAGAGCGGGATGACGCTCAACGCCCTCCGCGAACGGCTCGAAGCGGCCGTCGACGCGCGGGAGGCCGAGCTGTCGCGGGCGGAGCTCGATCGCCGGCTGACCACCGAGCAGGTCGACGTCACGCTGCCGGCTGGTGGCGGCGGTCGGGGGCACCTCCATCCGATCACGCAGATCCGGCGCGAGGTCGAGGATATCTTCCTCGGTCTCGGCTACCGGGTCGTCGACGGTCGAGAGGTCGAGACGACCCGCTACAACTTCGACGCGCTCAACTTCCCTCTTGGCCACCCCGCCAGATCGAGGACTGCCTCGCTCTTCGTGGACGAGAACACGGTTCTACGGACCGAGACGTCGCCCTCGCAGATCCGGACGATGGAGCAGCAGCATCCGCCCGTGTACGTCGTGTCGCTCGGCCGTTGCTACCGGCGCGACACGCCGGACGCGACCCACACACCGATCTTCCACCAGGTGGAGGGGCTCGCCATAGATGAGGGCATCACGCTCGCCGATCTCGAGGGAACGTTGGACTTCTTGCTCAAGAAGCTGTTCGGCGAGGAGCGGCGCACCGAGTTCCGGACGCACGACTTCCCGTTCACCGAGCCGTCCATCGAGGCGTACGTCTCGTGTCACATCTGTGACGGCGCCGGCTGCCCGGTGTGCCGGCACTCCGGCTGGATCGAGATCGGCGGCGCCGGGATGGTCGATCCGAAGCTGTTTGAGTTCGTCGGCTACGACCCGGAGCGCTACTCCGGCTTCGCGTTCGGCTGGGGGCTCGAGCGGATCGCGGTGCTGCGCCACAAGATCCCCGACCTGCGCGAGCTCTGGCGCAACGATCTCCGTCTCCTGAGGCAGTTCTAGGCATGCGGGCTCCGCTCTCCTGGCTGCGCGAGTACGTCCGCGTCGACGCGTCGGCGCACGAGATTGCGCAGCGACTTGTCATTTCGTCGCTCGAAGTTGAGCGCGTGCTCGATGTCGGCGTGCCGGACGTCGACGGCAACATCGGCCGCTTCGTCGTCGGGAAAGTCCTCGAGGCGGCGAAGCACCCGAATGCCGACAAGCTGCAGCTCTGCCAGGTCGACGTTGGCGAGGGCGGGCCGCGCCAGATCGTCTGCGGCGCCTGGAATTTCGGTGTCGACGCGACGGTGGCTGTGGCGTTGCCCGGTGCCACCGTCTTCTCCCGCGATGGCAAGCTCCTCCAGCTCGGCGAGGCGAAGCTGCGTGGTGAGGCGTCGCGCGGGATGATCCTCGCCGAGGACGAGGTCGGTCTCGGACGCGACCACGCCGGGATCATGCTGCTCCCGGACGAGCTCGAGCCGGGCACGCCGCTCGCGGACGTCCTGCCGATCCACGACCAGGTGCTCGACGTCACACCGACTATGAACCGCGTCGATCTGCTCTCGATGGTCGGACTTGCGCGCGAGGTTGCCGCGCTCTTCGACGGCGAGCTACTGCCCGGTGACGTCGTCGATCCTCCAATCCGGCATCCCGAGCTCGTCGAGCTCACGGTCGAAGACCCCGAACGCTGCCCTCGCTACATCGCGCGTGTGCTGAAGAACGTCACGATCGGGCCGTCCCCGATCTGGCTGCGCGCGCGGCTTCACACGGCGGGGATGCGCTCGATCTCGAACGTGGTCGATGTGACCAACTACGTGATGCACGTGCACGGCTCGCCGCTGCATGCGTTCGACCGCTCGCTGCTCACCGGAGGCCGAATCGTCGTTCGCCGGGCCGAGGACGGGGAGGAGCTGCGCACGCTCGACGGAACACTCCGCAAGCTCGATTCGCGTGATCTGATGATCACCGACGGTGAGAAGTCGGTCGCGCTCGGCGCGATCATGGGCGGTCAAGACAGTGAGGTCACCGAGCAAACGACCGAGGTGCTGCTCGAGGCAGCCAACTTCGAGCCCATTGGGATCCTGCAGACGTCGGAGCGACTCGGGCTGCGCACCGAAGGCTCGAACCGGTGGGAGAAGGGCGTCGACCCACACAGCGCCGAGCCGGCGGCGGTGCTTGCCACCCGCTTGATCGTCGACCTCGTCGGCGCAGAGTTGACCGCGTCCGCGGACGTCCACTCCGGCCTACCCAAGCGTCCCGTTGTCCATCTTCGGCCGGAACGCACCGACCGGATCGTCGGTCTGCACGTCGAGCCCGAGGAGCAGCGGACGATCCTCGAGCGACTCGGTTTCGAGGTCGACGACCTGTGGAACGTCACGGTGCCGACATGGCGCGCACGGGATGTGACCCGCGAGATCGACGTTGTGGAAGAGGTCGCGCGCACTGTGCTCAGCCGCGTGCCGCACACGATGCCGCTGCGACGCACGGTCGCCGGGCACCTGTCGGAAGACCAGCGACTGCGGCGCCTCGTCGAGGACATCCTCGTCGGCGCCGGCTTCTCGGAGGCGTACACCTGGAGCCTCGTCGCGACGGACCCCGACTCGAACGCCATCCGCCTGCCGGCGCCCATGACGTCGGAGCAGGCGATCCTGCGCACCATGCTCCTGAGCGGGCTCGTCGATGCTGCCCGCGTCAACGTCGATGCCGGCAACGAACCGATCGCGCTGTTCGAGTTGGCACGTGTCTACCTACCGACCGGCGAGCAGCTGCCGGAGGAGCGCTGGCGCGTCGGTGGAATCGTCCAAGGAGGTTTCAACGCGGCGAGGGCAGCCGTCGAGACTCTCTACGAAACGCTCCATCTCGAGCTTCGCGTCAAGCGCGCCGTCCTCGGACACCTCCATCCCGGGAAGGGTGCCGAGACCGCTGCAGGCTGGCTCGGCGAGCTTCATCCTGCACTCATCGAGGGCGACTGGGGAGTGTTCGAGCTCGATCTCGCGACACTCTTCGAGCCGATTCCCGAGCGGATCGACTACCAGGATGTCATCACGTACCCGGCAGTTCACCAGGACATCGCCGTGACGGTCGCCGAGGAGGTCGAGGCGGGGGCGATCCGCGATGCCGTGCTTGAAGCCGGTGGCCCAGAGCTGCGGGAGGCGCGACTCTTCGATGTCTACCGCGGCGAGCAGGTGGGTGCCGGGCGGAAGTCCGTCGCCGTCCATCTCTCGTTCCAGTCGCCCGAGAGGACACTCTCCGACGAAGATGCGGGTCTCATGAGGGAGCGCATCGTCGCGACACTCGCTGAGCGGTTCGGCGCGGAGCTCCGCGCATGACTGCCAAACCGACGACGGTCGAACCGCGTACGAAACGTACGATACGCAGGATCTTCATCGTCGGCGCGGTTGCTGTGACTGCGGTCGGCGTTCTCGTGCTTGGCGGCCTCGCCCGTGCCGAGAGCCCACTGCTGCAAGGGTCGGTCGGACCCTCGTACGTCATCTCGCTGAAGGATGCCGCGGGCGCTCGTGTCGTCCACATCGATCCTGGTGCCTATGGGCTCCAGGTCGCCGATCTGAGCGACGAGCACAGCTTCCATCTCCAGGGTCCCGGCGGCGTCGACGCCGGGACCGACGTCGAAGGGATGGGCACGAAGACGTTCTCGATCACGCTGGTAGACGGTGTCTACGCCTTCTTCTGCGACGAGCATCCCACTCGGATGCACGGGCAGTTCGCGGTTGGCACCGCGACGCTCCCCAAGCCGCCACCGCCCGCTCCGCAACTCGCTCTGACGGTGACGAATACGGCTGTGACGCTCAGGAAGGCGGGCGTCGTTGTGACGAGTCTCGCGTCGGGTGCATACGTCGTAAAGGTCACCGATCGTTCGAAGACACAGAACGCGCACCTGCTGGGCGCAGGTGTGAACCGCAAGACGGGTATCCGTTTCGTCGGCAGCGTCAGCTGGAAGGTGACGCTCTCCTCCGGCACGCTCGTCTACCGCAGCGATGCCGTCCGGCCGAAGCTTCGCGCCGGGCAGGCAAAGGTTTCGTAGCTAGAGCACGTGCCCGGCGACGATCCAGGATGACCCCTGGCTCGCCACAGGTTCGGTGTCCGAGAGCACACGCAGCACGGTGATCGACCCCTCGATCGACTCGGCATCGAGGCGCTCGAGACACCGGCGCGCCATGCCCGCCGAGACGCCGAAGCCCACGCGGCCGGCGCGGAAGACGAAGCCCAGGCTGTCGCGGTCGCGGGTTGGGTTGATCGGCGCGCAGAGGAGCGCAGCGCGGGGGAGAAGGTCGGAGCCGGAGATCTCGAGCCGGCACAGCAGCTCGCTCCAGTCGACCGGCAGGTCGGCGAGCGCGCGATCCCAGCTTACCGCCGCCGACGGCGCAGGCTCGGTGACCGCAGGAGCTTCCTCGGCGACATCACCGCGTTCCAACGTGCACCACACGCGGTCGTCGTCAAGGAGCGCGAAGAGGCGGTGGACCGCAGCAGGCGACGATGGGCCGGACCGCCGAACGTGGATCACGAGCTGGTCGCCTCTGCGGCCGGCGCCCGCGGAGCCAAGTACGGCAGCCGCGCGCGGCAGGTCGAAGGGCTGCTCTGTCGCGACCGTCAGGCGTACGTCCTGCCAGTCGTGAGGGAGGCGCGCTTCGATCTTCCGCCACTGGTCGACGAGCTTCATCCGGCGTCCAGCATAATGACGCCCGTGACTCAGGTGCCCGTAACCGACGAGCGAGGGAAATCGCGCGCCTCCACCGGCGCGCTGTCGGAGGAGCGTCTCCGCGAGCTGTTCCGGGAGATGCTTCTGATCCGTCGCTTCGAGGAGAAGGTCGAGGAGCGGTTCCGGGCCGGCGACTTGCCCGGTTTCCTGCACGTCGCCATCGGCCAGGAGGCGGTAGCGGCGGGTGTCTGCGAGGCGCTCGAGCCCGATGACGTGATCGCGTCGACCCATCGAGCACACGCCCACACGATCGCAAAGGGCACGCCGGTGAACGCGATCATGGCCGAGATGCACGGCAAGAAAGAAGGATGCTCAGGTGGGTACGGCGGCTCGATGCACCTGTACGACGTGGCGTGCGGCAACATGGGCGCGAACGCGGTCGTCGGTGGTGGTCTGCCGCAGATCGCGGGTGCTGCGCTTGCGTTCAAGCTCCGCGGCGAGCCGCGGGTCGGGGTCGCGTTCTTCGGCGACGGCGCGACTAACACGGGTGCGTTTCACGAGTCGATGAATCTCGCGCAGCTCTGGAAGCTGCCGGTCCTCTTCGTGCTCGAGAACAACGGGTGGGCGGAGTCGACACCGGCGACCCAGCAACTCCCGCTCGCGGTCGAGGAGATGGGACAGCGCGCGGCGGCGTACGGGATGACGGCGATGGAAGTCGATGGCCAGGATCTCGAGGCGGTCGTCGAGGCGACGCGCAGCGCGCGCGACCATGCGGTGTCCGGCCAGGGACCTGTCTTCATGAACGTGCGCACCTACCGCTTCACCGGCCACTACGTCGGCGACCCGCAGGTTTATCGCGACAAGTCGGAAGTTAGGCAGCTGCGCGAGACGCAGGATCCGTTGGAGCTCCTGCGGGCGCGGCTCGGCATGACGGGCGAGGAGTTCGAGAGGGTCGATGCCGCGGTGATGGCCGAGGTCGAGGCCTCGGTTGAGTTCGCCCAAGCCGGTACCGATCCCGATCCGCAGGACGCGCTCAAATGGGTTTACGCGGAAGGGACGATGGAGCGAGATGCCTGAGACGACCTACCGCGAGGCTGTCCGCGACGCGCTGTCGCAGGCGATGCGCGGCGACGATCGGATCTTCCTCATGGGCGAGGACATCGCCGAGATGGGCGGCTCGATGGGCGTGACATCGGGGATGGTCGCGGAGTTCGGCCCAGAGCGGATCCGGAACACGCCGATCTCGGAGATCGCGATCGTCGGCGCCGGCATCGGGGCCGCGATCCAGGGGATGCTCCCCGTCGTCGAGATCATGTACGAGGACTTCCTGACGATCTCGATGGAGCAGATCGTGAACCAGGCCGCCAAGCACCGCACCATGTCGGGCGGTCAGGTGAAGGTGCCGCTGACGATCCGCACGCAGGGTGGCGCGGGCTGGTCACCAGGGGCGCAGCACGCGCAGCAGCTCGAGTCGTGGTTCGTCCACGTGCCGGGGCTGAAGGTCGTCTTCGCCTCGACGCCCGAAGATGTCCGCGGGCTGCTGTGGTCGTCGATCTACGACCCGAACCCGGTCATCTTCTTCGAGCACCGCACGCTGTACCCGATCAAGGGGAATGTGCCGGACGAGCTGGTTCCGATCCCGCTCGGCAAGGCGCGCGTTCATCGCGAGGGCACCGATGTGACCGTGATCGCCACCGGCCGTCTTGTCCACGAGTCGCTGAAGGCTGCCGAGGATGCGGAGAAGGAGGGCATCTCGGTGGAGGTCGTCGATCCGCGCACGTTGTCGCCGCTCGACGAGGCGACCCTGGTCGGCTCGGTGAGGAAGACCACGCGGTGCGTCACGGCGCACGAGGCGGTTGTCCAGGGTGGGTTCGGCGCCGAGCTCGCGGCCGTCGTGCAGCACGGTGCTTTCGACTATTTGGATGCCCCTATCGAACGAGTGGGGGCGGAGTTCGCGCCGCTCCCGTTCGCGCCGGTGATGGAGGACTTCTGCGTGCCGCACGCGGCGGACGTCCTCGACGCGATCCACCGAACGCTGGCCCGAGCGTAGGCGGTGGCGACCGAGGTCAAGCTCCCGCGCCTCGGCCAGGGCATGGAGTCCGGGACGATCGTTCGCTGGCTGAAGGCCGAGGGCGATGCCGTCGCCAAGCGCGAGCCGCTCTACGAGCTCGACACCGACAAGGTGACGCAGGAGGTCGAGGCCGAGGCCGACGGCGTGCTGCTGAAGATCGTCGTCGCCGAAGGCGAGGTGGAGGTCGGCACGACGGTCGGCGTCATCGGCAAAGAAGGGGAGGAGTTCACTCTGGAAGCCGTCAAGGCTCCGGCTCCAGGCAACGCACCGCCTGAGCCCGCGCCAGAGCCAAGTGGCACTGAGACACAACCCGAAGCCGCAATCCCGGCACCTGTTGCGCCAAGTGGCTCTGAAACACAAGGTGAGTCGCCCGAGACTCCCGCCGCAGTGGACGGGCGCATCAAGGCGTCGCCGTTAGCCCGCCGGATCGCACGGGAACGTGGCATCGACCTCGGCGCCGTCAGTGGGACGGGGCCTGATGGTCGCGTGATTGCCGAGGATGTCGAGAAAAGCACCGCGACCGTAGCCTCAGTGACGGCACCCGCGACGGCGCCGAGCACAGAGGTCGAGATCGTCCAGCTGACGTCGACGCGGAAGACGATCGCGCGACGGTTGACCGAGGCGTGGGCGGCTCCCGTCTTCCAGCTCGGAGTCTCGGTCGACATGACCGAAGCGCTGGCGCTCCGCGAGCAGCTCGTCGCGAGACTCGCCGAAGGAGCAGCCAAACCCACCGTCAACGACATCCTGACGAAGCTCGCCGCCGTTGCCTTGACGCGGCACCGGGCAGTCAACGCCGTGTTCACGGGCGATGCGATTCAGCGCTTCCCGAACGCGCACGTTGCGATCGCGGTCGCCGCTCCGAACGGGCTCGTCGTGCCCGTGATCCGCGACGCCGACAGGCGGACGATTCAGGAGATCGCCGAGGCGCGCAGCGACCTAGTCGGCAGGGCGCGAGGTGGCAAGCTCACGCGTGCCGACCTCGAAGGCGGCACGTTCACGATCTCGAACCTCGGCATGTTCGGCATCGAGCAGTTCGTTGCGGTGCTGAACCCGCCGCAGGTCGCGATCCTGGCTGTCGGTGCGGTGAAGGACACGGCCGTCGTCGTCGAGGACGAGATAGACATTGCGCCGATGCTGCAGCTGACGCTGACCTGCGATCACCGTGCGATCGACGGCGCGGAGGGCGCGGAATTCCTCCGCACGCTGGTCGCGCTCGTCGAGCAGCCGGCGCTCGCGCTCTGAGACCGTGGCCGTCGTCCTCCGCACCGGGGGCGCGCAGGACATCCGTTTTCTGCGGGACATGCTCCACCACGCGTACTACTGGCGCGAGCGCAACCCGGGAGTCGGCCCCGGGCCGGTAGCGCTCTATGTCAAAGGCTGGGGTCGCCGCGGCGATACCGCCGTAGTCGCGCTGGTCGACGGTTTCCCGGTCGGGGCCGCGTGGTACAGGCTCTTTCGGGGCAGTCAACCCGGATTCGGGTTCGTCGACGAGCACACGCCCGAACTCGCAGCGGCGGTGGTCCCGAGCGCCCGCGGACAAGGCCTCGGAGGATCGCTCCTCGATGCATTGCTCGAGCGAGCCAGGGCCGAGGGGCATCCTGCAATCAGCCTCTGTGTCGACAAGCAGAACGCCGGCGCGATCCACGTCTACGAGCAGCACGGCTTCGAACGCGTCTCCGAAGGCGACGACTCGGTGACGATGGTCGCGAGGCTCGCGTGAGCTCCGACGCGCGGCCGCGGGCACTCCACCTCCTCGGCGGGTACATGGTCACCCAGGCCTTGGCTGCGGTCGCACGGCTCGGCATTGCCGACTTGGTGGCCGAGCGGCCGCGGACGGTCGACGAGCTCGCTGCCGAGACGGGCGCCAACAGGGAGGCGCTCGCGCGGATCATCCGCGCCCTCGCGAGCGTGGGCGTGTTCACGACCACTGACGGCCTGGTTCGGACGACCGAGATCGGCGAGCTGTTCCGCGAGGACGTTCCGGGCTCGCTGCGCTGGCTCGCTCTTCCGTTCTCGCATGAGCACTACCGCGCGTGGGGCGACGCGTTCGAGACGGTGCAGACTGGTCAGCCGGCCTTCCCGCGCGTCTTCGGTAGCGAGTACTTCGAGTGGCTCGCCACCCATCCGGCTGAGTCCGACGCGTTCAATCGTGCGATGGCGGCCGGCGCTGCCGCGCGCCGGACGGTACTTGTCGAGCGCGACTGGTCCGATGTCGAGACCGTCGTCGACGTCGGCGGCGGAACCGGCACCATGCTCGCCGGTGTTCTCGCAAATCACCCGAACCTGCGTGGGACCGTGTTCGACCTGGAGCACTCGCGCGGCGAGGCGGAGACAACGATTGAGTTGGCCGGGTTGGGAGATCGTTGCTCGTTCGCAGCCGGCAGCTTCTTCGACCGCGTTCCGGACGGCGCGGACGTGTACCTCCTTGCCCAGATCCTCCACGATTGGGACGACGAGCGGGCAACCGCGATCCTGCGCGTCTGTCGTGCCGCCGCGCGCCCCGATTCTCGGCTGCTTCTCGTCGAGGCGGTGCTCCAGCCCGGCGACGAGCCCGACTGGGCAAAGGTGCTCGATCTCCACATGCTCGTGCTGCTCGGCGGTCGCGAACGCTCCGAGACGGAGTGGCGAGCACTTCTCGAGCAAGGCGGCTTCGCACTGGACAGTGTCGTCCGAGCGGCAGCGTCGAGCTTGCTCGAGGCAACACCGCTCGCGTGAACGAGCCTGCGCGCGACCGGCGGTCTCTCGCGTCGGTATGACTAGGATCGACCAGGAAACCGAACGAGGAGCGAGCTGGAAAATGGAATGTGACGTCGCGGTTCTCGGGGGCGGCCCCGGCGGCTACACGGCGGCGATTCGCGCCGCGCAGCTCGGCGCGAAGGTCGTGTGCGTCGAGCAGGAGCCCGAGCTCGGGGGCACGTGCCTCCGCGTCGGCTGCATCCCGACGAAAGCGTGGGTCCAGACCGCGCACGCGCTGCACGACGCGGATGACACGTTCGCCCGCCTCGGAGCGGTCGTCGGCGAGCCGACACTCGACTTCGCTGCCGCGAACGCCTGGAAGGACGGCGTCGTCAAGCAGATGACCGGTGGTATTGCGCAGCTCTTCAAGGCGAATGGCGTCGAGTGGGTCAAGGGACGCGGGATCTTCTCCGGTCCGACCACGATTGCAGTGGAGGGAGGCGAGGACGTCACCTTCAAGAGCGCGATCGTCGCGACGGGCTCGTCCCCCGTGCGACCTCCGATTCCGGGGCTCGACTCGCCTCGGTGCATCGACTCGACCGGCCTGCTCGCGCAGACCGACGTGCCGCGCCGCCTCGTCGTGCTCGGCGGCGGGATCATCGGCTGTGAGTTCGCATCGATCTTCAACCGCTTCGGCTCCGAGGTGACGGTGATCGAGATGCTGCCGACGCTGATCCCACAGGAGGACGCAGACGCCGCGAAGGAGCTCGCGAAGGCATTCGGCAAGCGTGGGATTGCGCTCCATCTCGGGAAGCAGTGCACGAGCGTGGACGACATCGGTTCCGGGCTCGTTGTCCACTTCGGCCCCCCTGACGAGGGCACAGCCGAGAGCGTCGAGGCGGACCTCATGCTCGTTGCGGTTGGTCGCGTTGCGCTCGTCGAGGAGATCGGTCTCGAGGCGGCCGGCGTGCAGTTCGACCGGAAGAGGATCGCGACGGATGATCATCGCCGCACGAACGTCGCGAACATCTACGCAGTCGGTGACTGCGCCGGCTACTGGCAGCTCGCGCACACCGCGTTCCGCGAGGGAGAAGTCGCGGCCGAGAATGCGTGCGGCCACGAGGCGACGTTCGGCACGCCCGCGGTCCCGCGACCGATCTATACGGACCCCGAGATCGCCGGGGTCGGCCTGACGGAAGCTCAAGCGAAGGAGCGCTACGGCGAGGAGAACGTGGCTGTCGGCCGCGCGCCGTGGGCAGCAATCGCGCGTGCGGTGATGTCCGGCGACACGACAGGGTGGGTGAAGACGATCCACGAGACGACGTACGGCGAGTTGCTCGGGATCGTCATCGTCGGCCCGCACGCGACCGACCTCATCGCGACCGGCGTCGTCGCACTCGACGCCGAGTCGACGATCGAAACGATCGCCGACGGCATCGCTCCGCACCCGACGTTCTCCGAGGCGATCAAGGAAGCAGCCCTCGTCGCGCTCGGTCGCGCCATCCACCTGCCACCGAGGCGCCGCTGATGTCGGTGTCCTCCAATCGCAATGCGATCATCGGCGCCGTCGGCTGGTGGTACGCCAAGCGCCTGTTCCGCAAGCGTGGAGCGGCCGCACTCGCCGGGTTGACGGCTGGTGAGAGAAAGCGACGCCCGATGGCTTGGCTGCTGGTCGCGAGCCTGATCGCCGGAGGCGGCTTCCTCTGGTGGAGGCGCGAGCAGAACGACTTCGTCAAGCCGTGAGTGACGGCACCCGGTTCGTCCGGCCGTCGCTCGATCAGCTACCTCCGGGCGATCCCGCCACACCGTTTGCCGACGGCGTCGCGCTGCTCGGTCTGAACGAAGGTCTGGACGGCCCGTTTCCGTCGGCGCTCGCCGCAATCGAGGCGGTGCTTCCGGAGCTCCAGCGCTACCCGAACCGCGGCTCCCACGGGCTCGTTGCGGTGCTCGCGGCGCGTCATGGTGTTGCGCCGTCACAGGTGCTCGTGGCTGCCGGAGCCGATGCCGTGATCGGGTACGTCTGCCAGGCCGTTCTCGAGCCCGGGGACGAGATCGTGGTTCCCTGGCCCTCGTTCCCGAGCTTCGTCCGTGACTCGCAGAAGCGCGATGCCATTCCGGTCATGGTGCCGTTGTCGAACGACCAGATCGACCTTGCGGCACTGAGAGCCGCGATCACGTCTCGCTCCCGGTTGCTCTTCGTCGCAAACCCGAACAACCCGACCGGGCTCGCCGTTGCGCGCGACCAGCTGATCGAGTTCGTGCGTGGACTGCCGGAACACGTCCTGCCGGTGATCGACGAAGCCTACTTCGACTATCTCAACCCCGGTGACAGGCTCGATTCGATCGAGGATCTTGTGTGCGACGGACAGGACGTGCTCGTGCTGCGCACATTCTCGAAGCTGTACGGCCTCGCCGGGCTGCGGGTCGGGTATGGCGTCGGCCCGGCTGGCGTCGTTGCCGCGATGAGAAAGGTCCAGCGCGGCTACGACGTGAACTCCCCGGCGCAGGTTGCAGCGCTCGCGAGCCTCGATGATCCCGCCGAGGTCGAACGGCGGCGTGGTGCCAACGCGGAGGCGATTCGCGCTCTCACCGCGCTGCTGAGGGCGCGAGGGCTCGAGCCGCTCGCGGGGAGCGTGACGAACTTCGTGCTCGTCGAGGTCGGTGTGGACGCGGACGAGCTTGCGGCCACACTCCTGAGCCATGGCGTCGCGGTCCAGTCCGGCATGCCATTCGGCGCTCCGACTGCGCTGAGTATCGGTGCCGGCTCGCCGGCGGATCTCGAACGTCTCGACGCGGTGCTTGCCGCCGTCCTCTCCACCGCAGCGCGCTGATAGAGCCGGAGCGTCCGGTATCCTCCCTCGAACGGGCGCTCGGCGCCCGTCGTCGTATGCGTACAACGTTGAAGAGTCGACTCGGTCGCAATGCCGATAGGGTGGGCGGGGCCAATGGCAATGGGCACGGCGTGTTCCCGCCTGGGCCGCCCACACCCGTCACGATCTACCGCCAGCCCGAGCCGCCACCGCCTAGTCGACGCGCGCTTGCGTTGAAGATCCTCGGCTGGGCCGGCGTCGTACTCGTGATGTGCGTGGCCGGCGTCGGCGGCGGCTTGTACCTCTACGGGCATGAGGAGGTCAAGGCCGTGAACGCCAAGTCGGTTGCCGTGAAGACGGCCGCCAAGAGCCTCCACGTGCCGGTTGCGGGCCAGCCGGCGACCGCGATGGTGATCGGCTACGACCATCGCGTGAGCGATGGCAAGGGCGCCCCGTCGCGCTCCGACACGATCATGCTGATCCGAGCCGACCCACGCTCGCACACCATCTCGCTCATGTCCTTCCCACGCGATCTGAACGTCGAGATTCATTGCCCGGGGAAGCGGTTCCGGGAGAAGATAAACGCCGCGTACGCCTACTGCGGCCCGCAGGGGACGCTCGCGACGGTCAAGGCGCTAACGGGTCTCGACATCAACTACCTGATCACGGTCAACTTCCGCGGCTTCATGCAGATCGTCGACAAACTCGGCGGCGTCTACATCGACGTCGACCGCCGCTACCTCAACACGCACAGCGGTCCATTCGGCTACGCGACAATTGACCTCCAGCCGGGATACCAGCTGCTGAGCGGC
>JBBQPW010000020.1:0-15439 GCA_038216845.1 Gaiellales bacterium
ACTCTGGCGCCCGAGCACATCGCGTATGCCGGGACGGCGAGCAAGAGCCTCGCGCCGGGGCTGCGGCTCGGGTGGCTCGTCCTCCCGGAGCGGTTGATCGCCGAGACTGCTGCGGCCAAGACCCTGACCGGAGGACCGAGCACCATCGAGCAACTCACGCTTGCCGAGTTCATCACCTCCGGCGCGTACGACCGGCACGTCCGCCGGTCGCGGCTCGTCTACCGCCGCCGACGGGACGCGCTCGTCGCTGCGCTCCACCGCCACGTCCCCGAAGCACGGATCACGGGCATCGTCGCGGGGCTGCACGTCGTCGTCGAGCTGCCGGAAAGGCTACACGAGGAGGATGTGGTCGCACACGCCAGGCGTCACGGCCTTGCTCTCGAAGGGCTCGGGGCCTACAGCGGCGCCGCGGAGGAACGCGGCCTGCGCTCGTGGTCGGCTACGGAACCCCGCCCGAGCACGCGTTCGACAGCGCGATCGCCACGCTATGCGCCGTGCTCGGTTCTCGGGCCGCATCGCACGTGGCAGCGGACGCTCGTCGCCCTATAGATGGTTGATCGGTAATTCGGCCACCACTTGCTGACGGCCACGACACGGCGCATCGCGGCACGCTCGCCGCTGACACGTGCCACCAGTACGCGCCAGCGTCGATCCCAACCACGCTGCTTGGTCGTGACCATCCCCGGAAGCAACCGAATTACCGACAACCATCTAGCGCGGCAGGCGTAACCCGAGCCGACGAGGCAACGACGCGACGAGCGCCGTCACCGGATCGAGCGCACGACCTTCATCCTCTGCAGCGTCCTTGCGCACGAGTGCATTTCTGATCAATGACCCGCCCAGACAGCGGATCGGCTCCGGCGGGAACAGCTTCCGCGGCGGGTCGACGATCGCCAGGCGTGTTGTCTCGTCACGCCGATCGAGAGCAAGGCGCGCGAGGATCTCGCCGCCGAGATACGACGGCCCGACGCCGTTGCCCGTGAAGCCGTAGCCGTGATGGACAGCGCCGCGGCTGCCGAAGATCGGGAGGTGCGTGGGGGAGACGTCGATCGGGCCGCCCCACGCGTGCGTCACCTCACGGCTGCGCAGCTGTGGGAAGAAGCGAACGAGGCTCTCGCGGATGCGCGCGATCACACCGGGGTCGACTTCGAGGCGTCCTAGAGCACGACCTCCGACACCCATCCGCCCGCCGCCCCAGCCGAAGGCGATGCGGCCGTCGCGTGTTGTGCGCAGGTAGTGGAGCATTGTCCGTCCGTCTGCGATCGACTCGCCTCCCGTCCAGCCGAGCTCGTCGAGTACATCTGCCACCGGCTCCGTGAGGACGATGTGGCTCGACGCGACCGCGAGCGACAGCCGGTGTCCTGGGAACGCCGCGGCGGCGCTGTTCACCGCGAGGACGGCGTGCCCGGCGCGCACCGTGCCGCTTTCCGTCAGTGCGACCGCGTCGCGCGAGAGCTTCGTGACACGCGTGTGCTCGTGGATCCGCACATCCCGCTCGAGCAAGCGGGCGCGAAGCCCGAGTGCCAGCCGCGCGGGCTGAACCGTTGCGGATTTCGGTAGCAGAACGCCGCCGAGGAACAGCGGGGAGTCGCAGATCGCGCGCGCAGCCGTAGCGTCCACCGGGACGATCTCGTCGGGAAAGCCGACCGCAGCGGACTCCGCCAGGTCGGCGTTCCACGTTCCGATCTGCGCCGGGGTCGTCGCGACGTCCAGCCGGGGCGCGGTGGTGTACCAGGCGTCGACGGCGTTCTGCTCGCACCACGTGCCGATGCCGTGCAACGCACGCTCCGACGCGAGACAGATCTCGAGCGCGCCCGCGTCCCCGGCCTGCTCCCGCAGCTTCGGCAGGTCGTCCCAGAGCGTCGAGACGAAGCCGCCGTTGCGCCCGCTCGGCCCATGTCCGCAGAGGCCGGCCTCGAGCAGGAGCACATCGAGGTTCGGCTCGAGCTCCTTCAGCTGCCAGGCCGTCCACATGCCGAGGTAGCCGCCGCCGACGATGACGACATCGGCGGTGGCGTCGCCTTCGAGCGGGCGCATCGGCTCGACCGGCCCCAGAGCGGCGACCGCCTCCTCCAGCCACCAGCCCGTGCGCGTATGCCGCATCCCGGTCACGAGCCGATCCTAGTTTGCCGCGCAATGGAGGATCCGCGAAAGCGGATTCTCCCGCTTATGATCCCCGAAGGGCCGCCAGCGGTCCTCGGCGCCGCGGCGGGTATCCTGTCGCAGCTGCTTGGTGGCGGTAGCTCAGTTGGTAGAGCCCCGGGTTGTGGTCCCGGTGGTCGCGGGTTCGAGTCCCGTCCGCCACCTGTATTTGCCGCGCAAGGAGGATCCGCTACTCGCGGATCCTCCCGCTTGCGATCCCTGAACTCGCGGCGGGGGTTCGACCGTGGCCATGCGCGCTACGCTCAGTCGGGCAAGGCCCCGTAGCTCAGTGGATAGAGCGGTGGACTTCGAATCCACGCGCGGAGGTTCGATCCCTCCCGGGGCCACCAAAGCTTCGTTAGTCAAACCACCGCGACCAGGGGGTCGCGTGGTGCCCCGGACCGGGGAGCGGGGCATGACCTCGGTCTGGGTGGCTGAGCACGGCTGGTGCTATCTGAACGCGATCATCGACTGCTGCACCCGCGAGATCGTCGCCTGGCAGCTCGAGCTGCGTTGCCGCGCCGAGGAGGCGATCCAGGTCGTCGAACACGCAGCCGCCCGCTACGCGATCGAGCCGGGCGAGCTGACGCTCGGCAGCGATTACAGGTCGGCTTTCACCGCCCGCCGCTTCCGCGCCCAGCTCGCCCAGCTCGGGATCCGCCACCGCCGCGGCGGCTACCGCGACCCCGAATCCCAGGCCTTCATCGAGAGCTGGTTCGGGAAACTCAAACAACGGGAAGTGTGGCCGAACGAGTACGAAACCCTCGACGACGCCCGACAAGGGATCGCCGGCTACGTCGACCGCTACCACCACCGGCCGCACAGCGGGCTCGGCTACAAGACGCCCCACGAGGTGCGCCAGACCTGGGAGGATCTACAAAACATCGCTGCCTAGCCTGTCAACACGGGCGGGGAGCACGTCACTGCTTCACACAAGCCTTCGGTTCGCGTGGTAAGTAAATTCAATCGTCGGTCTTCTCAAGATATGAGCACTCCCGCAATGCGCTTTGTTGGGGACATCGATGGCATGGTGCGTGCGCTCGGTGATGTGAACACATCGCCAGGAGAGCGAATGGTTGCCGCGCGTGGTCTTCGGAAGTACCCGAGCGACCGGGTGCTGGAGGCCCTTGTGGCCTCGATCAATGACACCGACGAAGATGTTCAGATCGCGTCTGTGCGTTCGCTGGGTGACATCAAGGATTGCCGAGCGATCGAGCCGCTTCTCGAGCTCGCTCGTCAGACAGGCGGCGGTCAGCTCTATCGCTGGACTCTTTCGAGCTTGGCCGCACTGCGAGTTCCGGACGTTATTCCCCTTCTGCTTCAGGAATTGAGTACTGGTGACATGCCCAAGCGGCGCTGGATGGCCTACGTCTTGGGCGAGTTGGGTGAGCCATCAACGATCGAGCCACTTCGCCGGGCCGCCGAAGTCGACAGCTTTCTTCAGCGGCGCTGGTACAAGCGGGCGATACGAAAGATCCAGCGGCGTGGTACCAGGTGACCGTGACGGTGTCCTGGAACGCTGCTAGTGCAGGCGGCGTCTGGTGCCACCGGGGTCAGGTCTTCCTCGTTCCGCTTCTGGAGGCTCGTATTGCAGCGGTCAGTAACGGGACGACCTAACGCGCTCGTCTGGCGAGTCCTCCTCCCCACGTGTCGTAGTGGCGAGTTCCTTACTCATCGAGCGGGTTCCTGCCGGCACACGGAGGCTACGGATGCTCGCCCGGCGGCGCTCGTGCGTTTGCGGATGCGATCCAAACCGGCAAGGCGGAGCCACCCGGACTCAAGCAATCAGGCGGTAGCGTGGAAGCGGTGCCAGGTCTTGCAGTGCGACACCACGGGCGGATGATGCGATGTAGGGGATGCTTCCCCAGGAGGTATCGAGCATGTCGAAACCCAAGGAGCCTATGGAAGAACGAGTCGCACGTCGCCTTCTGTAGCCGGGGTCAGGTCTTGCATTCCGACATCTTCGTCAGGAGTGTGACGATCTTCCACAGTTTCGGTCTAGCAGGCTAGGCAATGAGGCGATAGTGCCCGTACCGCGTACGTTCGAACAGCGGTCTTGATCCCGTGAAGCGCACCCGTAGGTAGTCGTTGACCGAGTGACGCGAGACACTGCTGCCAAGTAGTTGCTCGACTGCTTTGTGGATGTCCTTGGGCTTCATCTCAGAGTCGACCTGGCCCCAAGGACGGTCACGATCGCGTCCCTGATGGTGCCGAAAGCTCGGTCGTCCATCAGACCAGCCGGCCTTCGGCTTCTTGCGCTGAGACCTGACGGCTTGGTCCCTGGCAGAAGTCGTGAGAAACTGGAGAAGGTCGCTGAACGAGGGGTTTGAACAGTGCCCACTCAGGACCACTTCCAAACGGTGCATCGCAGAGGCCCGCGTCATCCCTGCGCGGCGGCGCACTCGGAGCCGCTTTCCTCAAGCTTCATGCGCCTTGTACCGATGCCCGTAGAATGTCCGCGCCGGCACATCGGGTCGCGCCTGCCCACGAGTTGGTAGTCGGGCGCGATGCGCCATACGGCGAGGATTCGTGGGGCGCCAGACGGTCGTCCGACCCCCGGAGGGAGCGGCGTTCATGGTGGTCGCCGCGGCGGCACGGCGCTCTGCGCGTCCTCCTGCCGCTGAACGTGCTCGCCGCCGTCACGTACGTCGGGTGGTGGCTCCTCCCCGGGCGCGCCGCTGTGTTGGCGCCTTTCGTCGCCCTGACGGCGGCCGAAGGTCTCGGGATGCTGACGAATGTCGGTGTCTGGGCTGCTCTGACGAAGTCCTCGTTCGTCGTTGCTCCGCGCCCACAGACCGCCCGGACGATCGACGTCCTGATCCCGACGTTCGGCGAGCCGCTCTCGGTCCTCCGCGGGACGGTCGAAGCGGCGATCGGAATGGACCTGCCGCACAGGACATTCGTGCTCGACGACGCGGGTCGCCCCGAGGTCGAGCGTCTCGCCGTGGAATTCGGCGCCGAGTACGTCGCTCGTCCTCAGCACGAGTCGGCGAAGGCAGGCAACCTCAACCACGCGCTGCGGCTGACGTCCGGCGAGCTCGTTGTCGTCCTCGACGCCGACCATGTAGCGGAACGCGACTTCCTCGCGAGGGTGATCGGGTACTTCGAAGATCCGGACGTCGCGATCGTGCAGACGCCGCAGGCCTACCGGAACGCAGCAGAGAACCCCGTCGCACGCCTCGCGCACGACCAGCAGCTGATCTTCTACGGACCAGTCCTCCGAGGCCGGAACGGCTCCAACTCGGTCTTCGCGTGCGGCACGAACTGCGTCCTGCGCCGCGCCGCCCTCGACCAGGTCGGCGGCTTCGACGAGACGAGCGTCGTCGAGGATTTCGCGACCTCGATGCACATTCACCGCAACGGCTGGCGGTCGGTCTACTACCCGTACGTCATCGCGGAGGGGCTCGGCCCGACGAGTCTCGCCGCGTACTCGCGTCAGCAGTACCGTTGGGCGCGCGGGTCCCTCGAGGCGCTCGTGCGGCTGGAGCCGTTCCGCCGCGGCTTCTCCCGGTCGCAACGCTTCCAGTACCTCTGCTGCACCCTCCACTACCTGACAGGGCTCGCGACGGTCGTCTACGTCGTGCTGCCCCCGTTGTACTTCACAACCGGCATCGCGGCGTTGTCGCCGCATGCGAGCAACTTCGTCCTCGTGTACGGCGCCTACTTCTCGCTCGTTCTGGCGACGCTCGTCGTCGCCTGCCGGGGTCAGCTGCGACTCGCTCACCTCCAGGCCAACTTCGGCGCGTTCCCCGTGTACGCCGCGGCGGCACTCGCGACAGCTCTGCGGCTACCGGCACGGTTCCGAGTCACCAACGTCGGAGACCCCGGCCGACGGGTGCCGTTCCTGATCCTCGTCACGCCCATCGTCTTCGCCACGACGATCGCGACGATCCCGATCGGCATCGCGCATCGCCCGGCCGACGCACGGCTCCTGGCGAACATCTCGTGGGCGCTGATCAACCTGACGCTGCTCTGGGGTGTCACCCGGGCCGCGCTGATCGAGCTCGGCATCCCGGTGCCGTGGGGCACGTCACGGAGAACGGCGGAGAGCGAGGCAACCAGCGCCGTGGTCCCGTTGGCAACAGGCGGGCAATCCGACCTCGCGAGTCGTGACCGCGACGCGTTCCTTCCCGAGGAGAGCCGCTTGAACCGAGCGGCACGCACGTCGGGCAGGGCGATGCTGGAAAGCCCGTGGCTCGCGGTCGCCGTCATCACGTCATTCGGGCTCTGGCTGCGCTTCCTCTTGCTCGACGCCCAAGGGCTCTCACTCGACGAGAACTCGAGCCTCGGTCAGGCGAAGCTCGGGTTGGGCGCCCTCGTCCATCAGCTGGCGAGCGGAAACGTCCACGTCCCTCTCTACCACGTGATCTTGCACGAGTGGATCCGGGTCGTTGGCACGTCGGACATCGCGTTGCGCATCCCGTCGGTCATGGCCGGGACGTTGGCGATCCCGCTCCTCTACCTCGTGGGACGGCAGGTCTTCAACCCCGCAACGGGCCTGGTCGCGGCCACGTTTGGCGCGTTCTCCCCGGTCTGGGTGTGGCATTCGGACGAGGCGCGCATGTATCCACTCCTCCTCTGCGTCGGGCTCGCGTCCACCTACGCGCTGCTACGCGCGCTCGAGCGCGGTGGCTTCGTGCGTTGGGCGACATACGCGGTCCTTACCGCGCTCTGCCTCTACACGCACTATTTCGCGGCTCTCCTCCTTCTCGCGCATGCCGGTGCGGCTTTCCTGCTCGGAGACCGAAGCCGACGCGTGCACTTCCTGTTGGCCGCGTCACTCGCCGTCGCACTTTTCCTGCCCTGGATCGAGCTGCTCTTCCGGCTCCGCTTCCAGCAGCACGGGCACGCGATCACCAATGGCGCCGTGACACCCGGTCCGAGCGGTGCCCCGTTGAGCATCCTCAGCTCGGTCGCGACCTTCTTGCTCGTCTTCCTGACCGGGTACCGGGACAAGGCGCAGATGGCCGTGATCGCCCTCGTGACGGTCGGCGCCTGGCCGCTCCTCGCGCTCGCCATCGGGCTCGGAGCGCGGGCTCGTGCATTTCTGCGCACTCGTGCCTCGATGTTCCTCGTCTTCTGGCTCCTCAGCACCGTTGGGACGATCTTCGTGCTCAACGCGGTGAAAGGCGGTGTTTTGATGCAGCGATACGCAATCCTCGCCTCGCCGCCGCTCTTCCTGCTCCTCGCCCGGGGGCTCCTTGCCGTCATCCCGCGCGCCCTGACTGCAGCGTGCGTTACGGCGCTCGTGCTGATGCCGCTTAGTGTGGCCACGGCTCTCGATCGGTCGAACCCCGTCAAAGAGGACTTCCGCTCGGCTTCGGACATCATCCTCGAGGACTGGCACGCCGGCGACCGCGTCTTCGCAGCACCTGGTTATGGCGTTCTGCCGCTCCGGCACTACCTCCCGGGGAACGTGCCGGTGCAGGCGATCCCTCTCTCGACCAGGTCGACGACGGAGATCGCCTTCATCCGAGCGTCGCCCGCGAGCGGCAGTGCGCGGACGTCCGCGCTGTGGGTCGTGACGACGTATCTCTCGAGCCACGATCCCACTGGTGTTGTCCTCAGCTCACTCGGTCGGCACGCAACCCTCACCAATCGCTGGAGGCTTGGCGGCGACTTCGAGCTTCGGCGCTACGTAGCCAGGTCGACGATCGTCCGCACTCGTGTCCGCGACATCCCGCAGAGCAGCCGCAGCCGCACGGGGCGGACAGCTGCGGCGGCAGTTCTTCGCTAGCTCTACGCCGCGACGCGTTCGGACATTGCGGCGACGAAGGCCGCCACCAGGGCAGGCTCGAACTGCATCCCACTGCAGCGCTCGAGCTCGGCAATCGCCTCGGCGACCGTGAGCGGCGGGCGGTACGCCCGCGTTGAGGTCATCGCGTCGAATGCGTCGCAGACGGCGATCAGCCGCGCGGCGCGCGGGATGCTCTCACCGCCGAGCCTGTCCGGATAGCCGGCTCCGTCCCACCGCTCGTGCGTCGCGCGGACGATCTCGCCGATGCGCCGGAGCGCCGGGGATGCGCTCAGGATCCGCTGGCCGACGATGGTGTGCTGGCGGATCATGTTCCAGTCGGACTCGGTGAGCGGTCCGGGCTTGTGCAGCACGTCGTCCGGTACGGCGATCTTCCCGATGTCGTGGAGCTGAGCGGCAAACTCGAGCTCCTCCAGCTCGGCGTCAGGCAATCCGAGGCGGCGTCCGATCTCCATCGCGAGAGCAGCAACGCTGTGCGTGTGACCCTTGAGCTCCGGATCCCGCTCGTACAGAGCCTGGAGTAGGACCTCGTGCGGCCGGTCACGGCGGGCGCTCTTCTGGTGCTTGTGGGCGTACAGCCGTGCGTCCGCCTCGCTCAGCGCCTCGCTCGGCGAGGCGGCGTCGACCGGAATGAACACCGCGCCGAACGACGTGCCGATCGCGAAGCCCTCGCTCTGCTCGGACAGCGCCTCGATCGCGGCGTCGATGAGTTCCGCCGCGGGGACGGTGCTTGCCGGGGCAAGCACGCAGAACTCGTCGCCGCCGAGTCGGTAGGCAGCTCCGGCAGGTGGCGGCACGGCACCGAGCTTCGCGCCCAGCCGGTTCAGGAGAGCGTCACCCGCGGGGTGGCCGAAGGTGTCGTTGTAGCGCTTGAAGCCGTCGAGGTCGAACAGCAGCAGGATCCACGGCTCTTCCGGGCTCGGCGCGGCCATCACCCGGTCCAGATCGGCGACGAGACGACGCCGATTCGCGAGCCCGGTCAAGGCGTCGGTCACCGCTTCGTTGCGCGTCAGCTCGAACAAGCGCGTGTTCTCCCTGAACGTGAGCGCCAGCCGTACGACCACCGTGGCGATGGTGGCAGTCGCCAGTCCGATCGCGAGAAAGTTCACGCGCGTGAAGTGGTCGTAGACCAAAACCCCGACCGCGATCGACACGCAGGTCGCGGGGATGAGCTGTAGTGCGCGACCCTCGGCGTCGATCGCACGCTCACGGCTCTCCGACACCCACGCGGCGTTCGCCAGCAGCACCATCGCGATCGGCCACGTGCCGTCGAGAAATGCTCCCGGCTGATATGTGCCGTGCGCGACCTGGTAGAGGTAGATCGAGTCGCCGATCGAGTTGACGGCCAGCCCCGCTCCGAGGACGAGCCAGGTTCGGCCAGGTCTCCAGCTCATCAACGAGAACGCGCCGACGATCAGCGCCAGCAGGATGATGTCGCCCAGCGGGTAGGCGAGGTTGGTCGCGACCGCGGCAGCGCTGCCACTCGACGACTGCAGCACGACCTCGAAGACGACCGCTGCACCGAGCGCGCCGACTGCCCAGACCGCCGTGAGCCCGTCCAGCCAGACAGCCGGGGTGAGCTTCGGGACGCGACTGCGTACCAGGAGGAGGAAGCCGGCGTAGGCAAGCGGGAAGAACCCCAGGTAGCCGATGTCCGCAATCGACGGTGCGGGCGGGTTGGGGTCGTTGCCGAAGACCTGTGTGTAGTACGTGTCGCCGCCCGCCCAGAGCGTGAGTGCGAGCGCGAGTGCGAACCAACCGGAGCGGTTCTTCTCGATCAAGAAAGCGCGGGCGCCGCAGAGCCCGGCAGCCAGGAAGATCAGCGAGTCGTAGAGCCAGTTGTCGCAGAAGCTCGCCACCCACCCGGTGTCCGGTACCAGCGTGTGAACGACGAACGCGCAGGTGCCGAGGCACAGCAGGATTCTCGTCGCGAGGACGACCCGTCGCGCAGGTGGCGAGATGCCGCCGGTCATCGGGGCTGGCATCGGCATCCCTCGTTCGAGGCTTGAGTAAGATACCGCCAGTAGAAGTCCGGTTTTCGACCGGGCTCCGTCCGGTGCCGGTCCTACGGTTTCGTCATGACACTCGGAATCGTGGTGTTCGGCGCCGCATTCCTCATCGGGCTTGCGCTCGGGACGTCGACTCGACGGCCGCTGGCAACCGCAGCTGTCGTCCTTGGAGCATTCATCGCGCTCCTCGTCTCGCAGACGCACGCGCCGTTCGAGGCCTTCGCGGTGTTCGCCCTCGTCTCGCTCTGCGGTCTGGTGGTCGATTCCGTGCGTGAGACGTTCGGGCTCTTGATCGGTCGTTAGATGGTTGATCGGTACCTGCTGGCACTGCTGGGACGGCTGTGACACGACGCTTGGTCAAAGCCGTCCCCAGCAGCACCCCAAGTACCGACCAACATCTAGATTCCCGGCACACCCGCGGGTGTGGCGGAACTGGTAGACGCGCCGGGTTTAGGTCCCGGTGGGCCGCGAGGCCCTTGGAGGTTCGACCCCTCTCACCCGCACTTTTGCGCAAGATCGAGAATCCGCGAGTGCGGATTCTCGATCGCGAAGACCCCTAAAGGGGGCCGCCCGCGGCCCGAGACCTAACCCCCCGCGCGAGGCAAGCACGTGGGCCGCTGGCGGCCCCTTCAGGGGTCGTAAGCGACAGGATCCGCCTTCGCGGATCCTGTCTTGCGCGGCAAGAAATAGTGTCTTTGATTGAATGGCCGAGTGGCGACGGCTGTCGAGGAACTGGGTGAGAACCGCGTTCGCGTGACCGTCGACGTGACGTCGCACGATCTCAAGCACGCGGTCGAGCACGCCACAAACGACCTCGCCGAGAGCGTCAAGATCCCGGGTTTCCGCCGCGGGAAGGTGCCGACTCAGGTCCTTGTCTCGCGCATCGGCCAGGAGCGCATCTACGCGGAAGCCGTCGACAGCCACATCGGGGGCTGGTACTCGACGGCCCTCGCGACCACGCGACTCCGCCCGATCACGCGGCCCGAGTACGACTACGAGTTGCCGACCGGAGACGATGCCGAATGGACGTTCACCGCGACGGTCGAGGTGCAGCCGACGCCCGAGATCGTCGACTGGACGACCCTCGAGGTGCCGCGCGCTGACGCGACGATTCCCGAGGAGCTGGTCGAGCGGGAGCTCGCCGCCCTGCAGGAGTCCGTCGCCGAGCTTGCACCCGTCGACCGTCCTGCGCAGGCGGGCGACGCGCTCGTCGTCGACCTGGCAACGCCTTCGGGAGAAACGCAGACGGATACGGTGGTCGAGCTCGGCGCGGGCCAGCTCGTCGAGGAGATCGAGGCAGAGCTCGTCGGTGCGAGTGCGGGTGAGACGAAGCAGGTCAGCTACGAGCTTGCCGACGGCGGTTCGACGTCCGTCGACGTGACCGTGAAATCGGTCAGCGAGAAGGTGCTGCAGCCCGCCGACGACGAGCTGGCGCGCGCCGCCAGTGAGTTTGACACGCTCGTGGAGCTGCGCGCGGACATCGAAGGCCGGATCCTCGTTGCGCTCGAGGAGGAGATCGACTCCGCCTACCGCGCTGCAGCCGTCGACATGCTCGTCGCCGAGTCGGGCGTCGTGGCGGCGGGGCCGCTCGTCGAGAGCCGCGCGCGCGAGCTGCTGAACGGCTTCGTCCGCTCGCTCGCCCGGCGCGGGATCACCCCCGAGGCGTACTTCGCAGCGACGGGCCAGTCGGCCGAGTTCCTGACCGGTCAGCTTCGTGCCGAAGCCGCCCAGTCCGTCGCCAGGGAGCTGGCGCTCGAAGCGGTCGCCGACCGGGCCGGCATCCAGATCTCCGACGACGATGTCAAGGCGCTCGTCCGCGAGCAGGCCGAGGAAGCAGGCGAGGACGCTGACGAGGTGATCGGCGAGATCTTCGCGCACGGCCACCACGAGAGCCTGCGTGAGGACCTGCGGCTGAAGGCGGCGCTCGATCGGCTGGTCGCTGACGCGAAGCCGATCGCCGTCGAGCTCGCGGAGGCGCGCGACAAGCTCTGGACACCCGACAAGGAAAAGCCCGCCACCGAGACGAAGTTGTGGACCCCCGGCAGCAAGGAGCCCGCCCAATGAGCATCGTTCGCCTTCGGCAAACGATCGCGGAGGAAACCATGTTTCCCTCGCGTTCCCCCTTCTTCCCGAGAACGTGGGGAACCTCCCGGTTCCCTACGCCCCTCCACGCTCGTAGGCCGGAGACCGACCTATGAGCCCGTTGATACCGATGGTGATCGAGCAGACGTCGCGTGGCGAGCGGTCGTTCGACATCTACTCCCGCCTGCTGAATGAGAGGATCATCTTCCTGGGCGGTCAGATCGACTCGCAGATCGCGAACCTGATCAACGCCCAGCTGCTCCACCTCGAGTCCGAGGACCCGGACAAGGACATCTATCTCTACATCAACTCACCCGGCGGCGTGGTCTACGACGGCCTGTCGGTCTACGACACGATGCAGTTCATCAAGCCGGACGTGTCGACGATCTGCGTCGGGATCGCAATGAGCATGGGTGCGCTCCTGCTCGCCGGTGGCGCGAAAGGGAAGCGGCGCGCTCTGCCGAACTCCAGGGTTCTCATCCACCAGGTGTGGGGTGGGTACCAAGGGCAGGCATCCGACATCGAGATCCACGCGAGGGAGACGATCGCACTGAAGCGGAAGCTGGAGGAGATCATGGCGCACCACACGGGCCAGTCTCTGGAGAAGGTTGCCGCAGACATGGATCGCGACTACTTCATGACCTCCGAGGAGGCCGTGGAGTACGGGCTCATCGACCAGGTGATCGCCCACCGTTAACCCTTCGCGGGTAGCCGGACGGGCGAAATCGGAGTAAAAGGAGAGACGTGGCCCGAGTGAAATTCACGCACGAGCGCTGCTGCAACTTCTGCGGGAAGGCACAAGACGAGGTGGCCGTGCTCATATCCGGGCCTGGTGTGTGGATCTGCGACTCATGCGTCGCGCTCTGCTGCGAGATCATCGACGAAGGGCCGCTGCCGGCGCCATTGAATCCGGCGGAAGGTGTTGGCGTCCGCACCCGACTGCGCGACCGGCTTGTACGTGTCCGCAACCTTCATCCGGTGGTCGGCTAGTGGCCCGAGCGACGGATGGCAACGAGCAGCTGCTCTGCAGCTTCTGCGGCAAGAGCCAGCGGCAAGTCAAGAAGCTGATCGCCGGCCCGGGCGTCTACATCTGCGACGAGTGCATTGACCTCTGCAACGAGATCATCGACGAGGAGCTCACCGCTCCGACGCACCTCGACCTCGAGAACCTTCCGCGGCCGAAGGACATCTACTCCGTCCTCAACGACTATGTGGTATCGCAGGAAGAGGCGAAACGGACACTCTCCGTCGCCGTCTACAACCACTACAAGCGTGTCCGGATGGGGCAGGACGACTCCGAGGTCGAGCTGCAGAAGTCGAACATCCTGCTCCTCGGCCCCACCGGTTGCGGGAAGACCTTGCTGGCACAGACGCTCGCACGGATTCTCAACGTCCCGTTCGCGATAGCCGACGCCACGGCGCTCACCGAGGCGGGCTACGTCGGCGAGGACGTCGAGAACATCCTGCTCAAGCTGATCCAGGCCGCGGACTTCGACATCAAGAAGGCCGAGACGGGGATCATCTACATCGACGAGGTCGACAAGATCGCGCGCAAGGCCGACAACCCATCGATCACGCGCGACGTCTCGGGCGAGGGTGTACAGCAGGCATTGCTCAAGATTCTCGAGGGCACGATTGCGTCGGTGCCGCCGCAGGGTGGACGCAAGCATCCGCACCAGGAGTTCCTGTCGATCGACACGACGAACATCCTCTTCATCTGCGGTGGCGCGTTCGCCGGCCTCGACAAGATCGTCGAGCGTCGCATCGGCGCCAACTCGGTCGGCTTCGGCGCGAATATTCGCTCCAAGCATTCCGGCGAAGGTGCGGAGCTGCTCTCCGCCGTGATGCCCGAGGACCTCGTCAACTTCGGTCTGATCCCCGAGTTCATCGGACGCCTGCCGGTCGTCTCCGCGGTGCATCAGTTGCAACGCGACGATCTTGTGCAGATCCTCACCGAGCCCAAGAATGCGCTCACGCGCCAGTACCAGCGCTTCTTCGGCTACGACTCGATCGAGCTCGTCTTCACCGACGACGCGCTCTGGGAGATCGGCGACCGCGCGCTCGAGCGCGAGACCGGTGCCCGCGGGTTGCGCTCGATCATCGAGGCCGCGCTTCTTGACGTGATGTTCGAGCTGCCGTCGCGCAAGGACGTCTCCAAGTGCGTGATCACGAAGGAGACGATCGCCAAGGGAATGCGCCCGACGCTCGTCACGAGCGCCGAGCACGAGATCGACGATCTCGGCGAGCTTGCCGAGGAAGTCGGCTAGCCGCGCCGCCTGCGCGGCGGCGATCGTTGCAGCCGTCGCCGCTGTAGGTGCAAACGGAGGTCAACGGGCGGCTGCGCCAGTTCCGCGACTGGGGCGCGTCGTTGTCATTATCTTCGAGAACAAGGGCCGCGATCGCGTGCTCGGTAACACCGACGCGCCGACCTTCGCCGCTCTCTCACGCCGGTACGCGACACTGAGCAACTATCGGGCGATCGCTCATCCGAGCCTGCCGAACTACCTCGCGCTCGTGTCCGGGTCGACGCAGGGCATCACCGACGACTGCACGAGCTGCGTGGTCTCGGGGCGGAGCGTGGCTGACACGCTCGAGTCGGCCGGGCGCACGTGGAAGACGTATGCCGAAGGGCTGCCGCGCGCCGGTTTCACCGGGCCGTCCGCCGGCCGGTACGCGAAGAAGCACGACCCGTTCGTGTACTTCAAGGACGTTCTCGCGTCGCCGAAGCGGCTGAGCCGCATCGTGCCGCTCACGGCGTTCGCACGCGATCTGGCGGCGGGAACGTTGCCCGACTACTCGCTCGTCGTGCCCGACCTCTGCAACGACATGCACGACTGTTCCGTGGCAACGGGGGACGCCTGGCTCGCGCGGTTCACGGCCTCGTTGTTTGCAAGCCCGCAGTTACGCGGTGGGGTTGTCTTCGTCGTCTTCGACGAGAGCGATGACTCGAACATCGGCGGCGGCGGCATCGTGCCGATGATCGTCGCAGGCCCGCTCGTCCGCGTCGGCGCTCGGTCGGCGGTGGTCCTCGATCACTACAGCCTGCTCCGCACCATCGAAGACGGGTGGGCGTTGCCGTATCTCGGGCGTTCGGAACGAGCCAGGCCGATCACCGGCATCTGGAAGACTGCGGCGCCGTAGCAGGCCCTCCGTAGAATCCTCGCGCATGGAACCGCTCTACAAGCCCCACGGCGTCGAGCAACGCTGGCAGCAGACCTGGGAGAACGAGGGTCTGTACGCAGCCGGTGCGGGCAGGAGGCGCGACGAGAGCTACGTGATCGCGATCCCGCCGCCGAACGTCACAGGTGACCTGCACATGGGCCACGCGTTGAACGGGTCGCTCCAGGACGTGCTCGTGCGCTGGCACCGGATGATGGGCTACGACACGCTCTGGCAGCCGGGCTACGACCACGCAGGCATCGCGACGCAGAACGTCGTCGAGAAGCAACTC